>JAQWMC010000109.1 GCA_029246985.1 Pirellulales bacterium | reverse complement strand
CTTACAAAATGCAACCATCGCTTCATATCGTTCGTCATACGAAAGTGTTGCACTTGGCCACGCCCAGGTGACCGAGAGAGGAGTCTCTCCCCAGCCTTCTGCGCGACGCCCTGCTGAGTTCACCACTTTTGCCACAACTCGCAGACAGTTGACGTGAGAAACAGATTCACCACCAAATTTAAGTGGCATCCGCATCTCGACAGGCAAGAAACCATAATCAAAAGAAACGGGGAGAATGTCTGTTGGCTTAGGATTCATACATGCAGCCGTCCTGAACGATCAGTCTCATTTCAACAAATTAAACTGGCAGCTCACTAGCTTACCAATACACAGTGAGTGCCTATCATTTAGAATAACATTCATCCAGACGTTTATTTTTGGAAACACCGACTCTGCACCATAGATTGGGAACGACCGTGACTAAACCGGTACAAAAGTATGTTCAAGCAGATGTTGACCGCATCATTATGATGGCGTGGGAAGACAGGACTAGCTTTGATGCTATCAAGGAACAGTTTGGTATTTTGCCTGGTGAAGTCATCAAATTGATGCGTCATGAGCTCAAACCAAGTTCCTTTAAGTTATGGCGTCGTCGAACGCATGGCCGCATCACGAAACATGAAGCCAAATTCATGCAAACACCATCTGGTGGTGAGTCCCGTCGGTTCCGTTCGAAATCGCAACGAGGCTAGCTGCCGACCTCCTTCAAAACAACAAGCGATCCGACTTGTGTCTTTGATTCACTCTCATGCACCGCCGAGCTGATCGAGAAGCTGCCTTTTCAGTTTTTGCACGACATCTGGATTGGCTTCTGCAACATTTTCGGTTTCTCCAAGGTTGGCGTGATCATACAGTTCGACATATCCGTTCATATGATCGATCAGCCGATACCGTTTGGTTCGAATAGTCTGCCCCTTGCCTGAGTATGCGATCGCTGCATGCCCGATTTTCTTTGGTGACTCAAATAGCGGCACTAACGATCTTCCTTGAACAAACCCCGGCACGGGAACTCCTGCAAGTTCACACAATGTCGGAAAGACATCGAGCGTTTCCACTACTGCATCAGTTGCCTGGCCGGGCATCTTCATCCCTGGCTTTGAAATGATTAAGGGGGACCGCAGCGACTCCTCAAAAAGAGTATGTTTTCCCCACACTGCGTGCTCACCAAGATGCCACCCATGATCACCCCACAACACAACAACTGTATTCTTCTGGGCACCACTTGCCTTCAGTGCTTTCATAATTTTGCCAACAGAAGCGTCTGCGTAGCTCACACAGGCTGCGTAATGCTTTCTCACGTCAGTTGCAAAATCAGAATCACTGGAGGGATTTCGTTCCCAGCGGTTGTATTTCATGAATTCACCAGACCCATGCCATGTCGTTTTCCAGTGAGGCTTTTCTGGATGGGGAATTGGTGGCAGCATCTCATCGTCATACAGCTTGAGATACTTTGCTGGGGCACCAAAAGGCAGGTGTGGACGAAGGATTCCAATCGCGAGAAAGAATGGTTTCTCTGCGGCTGCAAGTTCGGTGAGTTGACGGACGCCCTCGCGAACCGAGATGCCATCAGGATAGATCGAGTCCGGTCCGTCAACTGACTGAAAAACATCCATGTCTTTGGCATTGACTCTGATTTCACCATTGGCCAGTCCGTGCATCCATCCACGAGGATGCTGCCAGTCTCCAGCAGGCAAAAGGTGACGATCCCAGGATTCTGGCATCTCTGGTTCGTTTGAATCATTCCAGTCTTTGCCTCCCAGCCCACCTGGGTGATGCGACACTTTCCCAACAGAAACTGTTGTGTATCCCTGACTTCGAAACCATGCCGGCATTGAAGCCGAAACAGCCTCTGGCTGGTCATGCAGCTTCGTTGCACGCTGAAACAAGGCATTATTACTTGTCGCGCCATATCGCCCGGTCAGGAGTGTATAGCGGGAGGCACCACACGTTGGAGCTTGCACATAATGACTACGAAAGACTCGGCCCTGAGAAGCGAGTTTGTCTATGTGAGGTGACTGAATATAGTCAGCACCAAAACACCTGAGTTCGGGTCGCAAATCATCAACACAAATCAAAAGGACATTGGGTGCAGAAGCGTTGCTCTTGATGCAGCAAAGGAATGACATGAACAGCAAAAAATAAATCACCCGCATGACATACATCATTTTGTACAGACTCCTGAAAGAAGGCATCGCGATAAGCATAGCACTGGAACTCTTTTGGCGAGGATGATCTCTCTTCTAGAAAGCCCGGAAGAACTGCTCAGTACCATTGCATTCAAGCTGATACGCAGGATCTTCATCAAATAACTCCCCACCTTATCTTATGTCCTCAAGGAATATCTCTTATGAAGCCAGTGCCATTGCTTTTCCAGGTCATTGTGCCGTCTTGAAATAGGTGAGCCGCCGTAGTTGTGGCTGCAATATCACCGTGAGTAAAACAATTGCAGTGCCGCCATAAAAAAGAGATGTCAGGTCCTCATATTCTCGAAATAGGACCGCCGCCAGCAGAATCGCATACACCGGCTCTAAGTTAAGTATAAGAAGCGTGCTGAATGCACTCACATACTTGAGTGATTGAATCCACATCACAAAAGGGAGCAAGGTGCATGCTACGGCCAATACCACAAGCCAGATGGCATCCATCTGAGTTGGCATTGTGAGACCACTGAAGGCAGCCGGCACACAGAGCACAACAGCACCGGCAGTCATTTCGAGACACGTGATGGCAAATGGATCACCGTTGGATGCGAATCGTTTATTCAGAGTGGTAAAAATAGCACTCAACAATGCGGCGACCACACCAGCGACTATACCAAGCCTCATGTCGAGTGGCACTCCTCCTACAATTAGTACAACACCAGGCACGGCAAGTACACCAAGCAGAAGCTCCAGACGCTCGTGAGGTCTCCGCATGACAATTGGCTCAATGATCGCTGCAAATATGGATCCTAATCCAAGGCAGGCTACTGCAACCGATGCATTGGAGATTTTGATAGATGTATAGAAAGCCACCCAGTGCGCTGCAACAATCAACCCTATTGCCAGAAATGCAAAAATAGAGCGTTGTGACATACCGGCTATGCCGACCCACGTCCTACGTACCGCAAGCAAAACGACTGTGACGAGAGCCATTCTCCAGCACACGAGTTGCACCGCGGGAAGAGAAATGAGCCGTCCAAGAATCGCAGTAAAGCCCCAGAGGATCACACACGTGTGAAGTTGGAGATAAGCCCGACGTTCCTCAGCAATGATTTTTTTCACGTATTTCCCAGCGCGCAGTCTTCATACGGGCACGAACCCATCGCGACCTACGAAGGCCTCCAACTGAAACAAGTAGACCTGAAATCATAGTACCACCTATGCCCTGTCTGGTTGTAGCGTATCATTTAGTCGGATTGCGAAGGGACTCAGCTAACTTATGAGGTGTACCCTTCGTGCAGGCGTACCACTCGCTGTAAGCTTGTGTTGAACCGAAGTATTTCCAATTCTTTTGAGGGGCTATGCCTGTGCTACTTGATCAACGCCTATCTATTTTGGCTGGCCTCCTCTTCTTTCAATTCTCGTGTGTTCTTGCGCAGGGCACCAGCGAGGACTACCAAAGAGCAGAAGAAATACGGACTACTTTTCCTGATGCCTTAAAGTCATCGAGTTTTAAATATCAATGGTGTGATCGTGGCCTGATTTTTGAGCACACCGTAGCAGGCCAAAAAAAGTACAGCCGTATAGATGGTACATCTGCTGAAACCATGACGATGAAAGAGGCGGAACAAAAAGGCCGACTAGAAAACTTTTTCCAACTTCCTCCTCTAGGCAGTTGGTCTAAAAGTGGCGGGCAACAAATCCCTGTCATGCTCACATTCAAGAACACCTTTGATCGACCAGTCCGGATTTTCTGGGTGCAGCATGACGGAAAACTCAAAAACTATGGAAGTATCCCTGCTGGCAAACATCGTTCTTTTTCTACCTTTGACGGTCATCAGTGGGTGGTTGACTTTAGCCCTGACAAACTTACTGGGATTTTCAGTGCTTCAGCCTGGGACTGTACGGCAACGATTGGCACCAACTCTCAGCAGCGTGCCATGGAGGGATTCCGCAAAGCCCTTGAGATCGCTAAACATAATAAAGACAAACTCAAAACCGACTTGTTTAGACGAGACAATAACGTCTGGCTGCGCAGCACAGAACAGGACTATCCGGTTACGACTGATGGACATCAGGACGACCCCTTCTTGAACAGGTTTCACTACTCACCAAACGGAAAGTATGCGATTGGTTTTCAGGAGACCCGAGTCACTGGCCGTCAGATCCCCTTGCTCGCGTCAGCACCTCACGACCAACTTCAGCCAACAATGAAGTGGATAGACTACGCAAAGGCTGGAGACACAATTTCGCAACGTCGCCCAAGACTTTTTAACCTCATCGAACAGCGTACTTTGCCTTGCGATGACAGCACTTTCCTGGACTCGTGGAATGTTCGTTTTCTACGGTGGTCACCAGATAGCGCACGAGCATACGTCTTGTTTAATCAACGAGGCCATCAGCAATTAGCACTTCGGTCAATTGACGCGAGAACAGGCCACCTTCGGGACATCGTCAACGAGACATCAGAGACGTTCATTGACTACTCACAAAAAACAATGATTCGTTGGCTCTACCAGTCAAATGAATTGGTTTGGGCGAGTGAACGAGACGGCTGGAACCATCTTTATCGATTTGATGCCGTCACAGGAAATCAGATCAATCAGATCACCAAGGGGGAGTGGGTCGTTCGAAGAATTGAACATGTGGATGAAGACCGTGGTGTAATCTGGTTTGCCGCTATGGGAATCTACCCGGACCAAGACCCTTATCATGTCCACCTAGCTCGAGTAAATCTTGACGGAACCGGCCTGATAGTCCTAACTGACGGAGATGGCACGCATCAGTGGGAATTCAATGCAGACCGATCACTTTTTGTCGACCGGTGGTCGCGCGTTGACCTTCCAGAACGTGCACAGCTACGAGAGACTAAAGATGGAACTGTCGTAGCAGACTTATTCACCCAAGACATTTCCGACGTGCGACGGCAAAACTTCACCTTGCCAATCCGGTTCGCAAGCGCTGGCCGAGATAACAAAACGATGATTTATGGAACATTAATACTTCCCTCAAATTTTAATCCAGAAAAACCATACCCTGTTATTGAACATATCTATGCTGGCCCGCACGACTTCCATGTACGAAAACAATTCGGAGGCCATATTTCTCAACGACGGCTTGCTGAACTTGGTTTTGTCGTCGCTCAAATCGATGGCATGGGGACCAACTGGCGTTCAAAAAAGTTTCATGATGTGTGCTGGAAGAATCTTTCGGACGCCGGGCTACCCGATCGCATTGCTTGGCTAAAGGCTGCCGCGAAACAACACCCTTGGATCGATTTATCCCGTGTTGGTATTTATGGTGGCAGTGCTGGTGGACAAAATGCCCTCGCCGCTGTGCTGCACCACGGCGAGTTCTATAAAGCGGCGGCGAGTGACTGCGGATGCCATGACAACCGAATGGATAAAATCTGGTGGAATGAAGCATGGATGGGGAAAATTGGGCCTCATTATAAGCAAAACTCAAATGTCACTCACGCAAGCAAACTTCGTGGCAACCTTTTCCTCACAGTTGGAGAACTCGACACGAACGTCGACCCTGCCTCAACACTTCAAGTGGTTGATGCCTTAATCCAAAACAAGAAGGATTTTGAATTTATTTTTGTGCCCAACGGCAATCATGGAGTTGGTGAAAGTGACTATCTTTTTCGCCGTCGCCAAGATTTCTTTGTCCGAACACTTCTCGATGTCGAGCCTCGTAGATGAGACCATGACGACGAACTTGTTTTCGAGGAACTGAGGTCATTTTCTTATCGCTCGGTATCATTCCGGATAGTAAATGCCTGTCGCTGAATCAACCAGAGAGACCATCATGTATCACGCACGCTATTTCCTGCTCTGTACTCTTCTTACTGCACCAACCCTCACAAGCGGAGAAGAACTGCCCGTAACCCACTCACCTCAGGAGTGGATTTCAATCTTCAACGGAAAAGATCTTTCTGGCTGGACAGTAAAAATCACGGGACACCCTCTTGGAGAAAACTTTGCCGACACCTTCCGCGTCGAGGATGGTGTCCTGAGGGTTTCTTATGACGACTACCAACAATTCGATAATCAGTACGGGCACCTATACACCGACATTCCGTACGCAAAGTATCGCCTCCGCATGGAGTATCGATTCACCGGAAAGATGATGCCCGATGCTCCAAAGTATGTGAATCTAAACAGTGGCGTAATGATTCATTCGCAATCGCCGCAGAGTTTAGAACTCGATCAGCATTTCCCCGTGAGCCTGGAATTCCAATTCCTTGCCGACGAAGGAAACGGTAGGCGGGCGACGGGTAATGTCTGCACCCCGGGAACAAATCTAGAAATTGACGGAAAGTTGATCACACAGCATATTGTGAAATCATCGGCGCCTACCTTCCCCGCCGAGGAATGGGTCGCCATTGAGATTGAGGTACAAGGAAATGAGTATGTGATCCACCGTGTGAATGGCCAGGAAGTCTTGCGGTATGAGCATCCACAAATCGATCCCGAAGGGCGAGTCGAATCAACTGACAAACTTTTGCAGGCCGGAACTTCGACCCAACTCAGCTTTGGATTCATTGCCTTACAAGCAGAGGGACAACCCGTCTGGTTCAGGAATATCGAATTAAAGCCACTTGAATAGTTTCTGGCCTGGCTTTTTCAAAATAGACTGTTGTTGTCAGACATGGACAACTGAAATTCTCCAGAAAAAGAAGATAAACTGGAGCGTCCAAGGCCAGGCCTCACTCTCTCCGTGAAACACACAACTGTCTTTCATAATTTTTACTATCATGAGTTCAATGAACGCTGAAAGTTTCTCTTATCCATCAACTTCCCGCACAGTTTCAAGCCAACCAGACCGGCTTGAAACCACCAGTCATGCACTGATACGGCAAACGCATTCTGGTCTTCCGTTGTCGGCGACGAGCCAATCTCTTCTTACACACGCTGAAGCTATTCTTGGACAGGAGGATATCAGCAGCAATGAACGCCACTTGCGGCTTGAGATTGTTCGAGCCGTCATGACCGGCACAGTGATTCGACCATCAGATGACTCACCGGAAATGCGCAACCCTGCCTATTGGGTTCTTGAAAACGACTGCTTTGTTGTTGCCCCTGGGATTCAACCAGTTGAAGCTATTGAAGATCTCTGGGTTCTCCACGGTGCCGATGGGCTTCCCGTCCCTCGCATCCGTTGTCTGAAATACACCACGTTAATCCTGATCCAGGGCATCATCCAATATTTTCGCACAACAGGAAACGCTGATGGCATTGATGCCATGAACAATTTCCTGGGTCGTAAGGTCATTCCTGATGAACTTCCGAACAAAGGATATGACATTCTTTGGAAGCGTCATTACGAAACAGACCGGCTCCTACCCGGTGACCAAGTATGGTTTGATAATCCATTTTTTGAACGTGGCCGTGAATTATTTCGTGAGCAATTCCAGCAGGAAGCCCTTCATGCGGGGAAGGACCCCGACTCTGCAGCGAACTGGGCAAAACTTCGTGCCAAAGCCGTCAC
>JAQWMC010000107.1 GCA_029246985.1 Pirellulales bacterium | reverse complement strand
AAGACAACAGTTTTGTTTCCAACGATACGAACCTCTTGTCCAGATAATAGGCAACGCTGTCTCCATTTTTCAATGCGATGAATGTCATGATGACCAATGACAAGAAGTCCCGGCTGCTTGGAAATAGAATCGATACTCAGCGAAGACGCAATTATTCGTAGCCGCGCAAGATCAAGCAGCCGATGGAAAGCTATTGGCAATGGTCCGAAGCGATCTTCTATTTCTGTTTCGAGGTCATCAACATGTGTCCAGGCCGTAGTTCGAGAAATTCGACGATAGAAGTCAATTTTTGATCGCAGGTCGGCTATATAGTCTCTAGGGATCCACGCATCACCTGGCAGATCGATTCGTACCGGCGGAGGGTCCTTTGGAGGAAGATTCTTCAGTCCACAGACGGCGTTTTCAAGGAGACGACAATAGAGTTCGTAACCCACTGCTGCTATGTGGCCGCTCTGCTGGGTGCCTAGCAGATTGCCAGCGCCTCGGATTTCGAGGTCTCTCATGGCTAAAGAGAAACCGGCTCCGGTACTGGAAAACTCCTGAATCGCTCGAAGCCTTCTCGCCGCTGTTGATGTTAGTCGTGTCGATTCTTTAACGATAAGATAGCAATAGGCTCGGTGATGTGATCGCCCAACTCGGCCCCTTAATTGATGTAAATCAGCAAGCCCATAGTGGTCGGCTTCATCAATGAAAATTGTATTTGCTCTTGGTATATCGAGCCCACTTTCAATAATAGTTGTTGCGAGTAGTAGTTGAGTTCGACCTGCAACGAAGTCAATCATCACTTGCTCTAATTCACCTTCTCGTAGTCTGCCGTGCGCTATCCCGATGGAAATATGGGGGGCAATCTTACGAATTTTATCTGCAACTTTTTGAATGTCATTGATTCGGTTGTGAACGAAAAAAATCTGTCCATCTCGAGCAAGTTCTCTATCAATGGCATGACGTAAAAGAGTTTCGTCAAATCGGCACGCCCGCGTTTCGACTGCAAGCCGATTCGCTGGTGGTGTTGTCAGGTTTGAAATATCTCGAATACCTAACATTGCCATGTGAAGTGTTCGAGGAATTGGTGTGGCTGTCATGGTAAGAACATCAACACTGGCACGCATTGCCTTGAGCCGCTCTTTCACGTCGACACCAAATCGCTGTTCTTCGTCAACAACGAGAAGCCCTAGATTGTCGAAATGAATATCGGCCTGCGCAAGCCTGTGTGTTCCAACAACTATGTCAACAGTTCCTCGTGCGATCCCCTCAAGTGTCTCACGTTCTTCACGAGATGCTGTGAGTCGTGAAAGACCACGAATGGTAAACGGATATTCTGCGAATCTCTCAGTGAAGGTGCGACGGTGTTGTTCAGCTAGGATCGTAGTCGGTACCAAGACAGCCACCTGGTTACCAGCTTCGGCAACCTTGAATGCTGCCCGCATGGCAAGTTCAGTTTTGCCAAATCCAACATCACCGCAGAGGAGTCTGTCCATCGGTTTGAATTGTTCCAGATCGCCTCGGATTGTCTCTATTGCTGTTGCTTGATCTGGAGTGGGGTCAAACTGAAACGATTGTTCAAATGCCTTTTGCCAAGGCGTGTCAGGTGGAAATGCTCGACCAGGCTGCTTTGCCCGTACTGCTTGAATCTCGAGCATGTCAGCCGCCATGTCGGCAACTGCTTTTTCAACCGCTAGCTTTTGGCGTGTCCAGAGAGTCCCGCCGATCTTTGCAAGTTTAGGGCCAGTTTTGCCACCACCGACATATTTCTGTACCAATTCAATGGATGAGGCTGGTACATACACTCGAGTTGATTCTGCAAACTCCAGCTCAAGGAATTCCTCCGTCCGCCCATGTTTTTCAAGGAGCTTCAAGCCTTTATAGCGGGCTATTCCATGCGCGACATGAACAACAAAATCCCCTTCATTGAGATCGAGGAACGTGTCGATGGTTCGGGTGAGCCGATGTTTCGGCAATCTATTTCGCGGGGAATCTTGTCGGCGAAAAAGTTCAGCTGCAGAGATCAGCACCAGTTTGTCTGGAACGAGACGAAATCCGGCAGAGAGCCTCCCCTGTAAGAAGTGGAGGCGTCCAGCCCGAGCCGGAGCCGATGGAGATAAAAGCTCATTCAGCCGTTGTTCTTCAGCCTTTGTGGGCGCGGCGATCCAAACATCTTGGTCTTTTCCTACCGTATCGAGCTCATGACAGACTCGATCAAGTTGGCCAGTGAAGCGTTCGACGCTTTCAACGGCTAAATGGGCAGTTGCCTCTAGGCTTGCAGGAGCGATCGCAGATAAAATCACAGATGGAAAGCGATATACACGAGAGAAGAATTCTTCTGACTGAAGCACTCGTTCCATCGGAAGGATGGTAGCGAGTCGTTTCCCTTCATCTGACAGTTCCTGTGGTTCGACAAGGCTCCACCAGGTGCCAGGAGGTACAACATCCGTGAGCCAAGCTCGTCGGTTACTTTTGTTTAATGATTGGAGAGCGGTCAGGTCGACGGATTCTAGCGTTCGAACACTTCGTTGACTCACGGTATCGAATGTCCGAAGTGAATCAATTTCATCATCATTGAGTTCAAGTCGAACAGGACGCTCCCAGTCGGAGGCAAAAAGATCAATAATGCCACCCCGACGAGCGAAACTGCCGGGAGAATCAAGAGTGTCGACCTGTTGCCATCCTCGGGCCGAAAGCCACTCAGCTAATTCTTGAGGATCGACCTTGGCTCCAAGAGTGAGGTGTCGTGTACTCTCCTCAATCTGCCGTGGGTCGGCAAGTGGAGTTAATACAGCCTGCATAGACGTGACTAAAATTCGTGGGCTTTTATCCGAGTAGTCCACTAGACGTTTGACCGTAGCCAATCGTTTCGCTTCTGCTGGATCATTTACCTGAGTTTCGTGGCCAGTGGATGGGTCACCGATTGATTCGATGGGCGGTAGAACGTCAATGGCCAAGGAGGTAAAAAGTGTGAGGTCATCAGCAAACATGTCCGCATCCACTGCATGCGGAACTACAACAACAACGAGGCCTTGCCGCTCTTTGGCTCTCGCTGATGCAATTCCAGCGACAGCCAAACTGGTTGCCGCCCCCCAGGTTCCGCCAATTGTCCCACCATGACCCTGCTGAAGACTGGTAAGAACCTCGACAAAACCACTATGTTCGCGCAGTCCGTCGGCAAGTTGTTGCAGTTGCCCCAAAGTTACGGGTGACAATGCGTTTTCACGGTCATTCTGAGCAGCTAACACAGTGGTATTGTAGGGGATGATCTAAAGAAATAGTACGTAATATAGTGCCTTAATAGCTGACCTGAGGCTTCTTTTCGTGTATCGTTGAAGTGTACGAAGTTTACCGAGTCTGGCGTTCTCCCAATATGAGCGAGTATTCGTGGAGGGTCCTAGAGGTAAACTCGAGCAAAATACGTATATCTGCTTCAAAGACAACAAGAGAGGACGATGGCGATGGCAACGGCACCTGATCAGACACGAAACGAATCTCTTATCAGCGGAGCCGATGCAGTCATTGAATCACTTGTCCGCAATGGTGTTGAGGTAGTTTTTGCATATCCGGGTGGTGCGAGTATGCCCTTGCATCAATCACTTACTCGGTTTGGTGATCAACTTCGAACTATTCTACCTCGCCATGAGCAAGGTGGTGGTTTTGCAGCACAGGGATACGCCCGCACAACTGGAAAGCCTGGAGTCTGTATGGCAACGAGTGGTCCAGGCGCTCTCAATCTTGTGACGGCGATTGCCGATGCAAAACTCGATAGCATTCCATTAGTGGCCATCACTGGGCAGGTTGGCACGAGTGTTATCGGTACGGATGCATTTCAGGAAACACCAATAGTTGAAGTGTGTCGAGGCATCACCAAGCATCATTATCTTGTGACCAATGCAGATGACATTCCGCGTGTGATGAAGGAAGCATTTTTCATTGCAACGACCGGAAGGCCGGGGCCTGTCCTCGTTGATCTGCCGAAGGATATTCAATTGACTCATATACATCCTGATTATGAAGTCGAAATGAATTTGCCTGGCTATCACCCTGAAGTTCGTCGCGCCCACTCCGAGCAGATTGCCCAGGTTGCAGCTGCGATCCGACGATCAAAAAGACCAGTGATTTATGCAGGTGGTGGAGTTATTGCGGGGGATGCTTCTGAAAACCTGCGAACACTCGTTGAGAAAACGGGAATACCGGTCACGATGACATTGATGGGGCTTGGTGCGTTTCCTGGTGATAACCAGAGGTCGCTTGACATGCTAGGAATGCATGGCAGTGTCTACGCGAATTATGCGGTTGATGAGGCAGATTTGCTCATTGCAGTTGGTGTTCGATTTGATGATCGTGTCACAGGTAAAGTAGCAGAATTTGCTCAGCACGGATTCATTGTGCATATCGATATCGATCCATCTGAAATAAATAAGAATAAGTTAGTCCACATACCAATCGTAGCTGATGTCAACGAAGCCTTGTCTCAACTGAATGAGGTTGTAGAGCCGCCGGAAGAAGGCTTGGATGAGTGGCACGCGAAGATAGCAGGTTGGAAGGAAGAAGACCCTTTCGCATTCGACGAGTCATACCCAGGTATTCTTGCTCAAGAGGCCATTGCAGAATTATCTCGTCTGACGGCAGAGCGAAATACAGTTGTGGCTGTTGGGGTTGGCCAGCATCAGATGTGGGCAGCGCAGTTTTACAAGTTTAGGCGACCGAGAACGTGGCTTTCTTCAAGCGGTCTTGGAACGATGGGCTTTGGATTACCTGCCGCGATGGGTGCAAAAGTCGGTTGCCCGGATGATATCGTCATTGATATCGATGGAGACGGTAGTATCCTGATGAACATTCAAGAATTCGCAACCTGCACATGCGAAAATATTCCCGTTAAGGTTCTCCTGTTGAATAACCAACATTTAGGTATGGTTGTTCAGTGGGAAGACCGCTTCTTTAAGGGGAACCGGGCGCACACATATCTCGGGCCAGTTGGAAATCCTGAGGCTTCCGGGCAGGGTGACGGAATTTCCCCAGATGCCCGTTATCCAGATTTTGTAGCCATCGCACAGGGGTTTGGATGGCAGGCCGAAACCATCTCGGAGAAGAAAGATCTGGAATCTGCTTTAACGCGGTTGCTGGATTCTGACGGGCCTGCACTTCTTGATGTTCAAGTACCATATCAGGAACAGGTGTTGCCAATGATTCCATCGGGCATGTCTGTTCGTGAATTGATTAAAAAGTAGCTGAGGAATTTCTCACTTTAGTTTAAAGGGAGAGAACTTCTTGGGAGTGGTTTCTTTGTCAGGGTCTTCAGATTTGGGCTCATCTGCTTCAGATACAATGGTTTGTGGATCAAACGCTTCAACGGCGCTTATAAGCGATGCATCTTTTGGTTCTTCGTAGAGTTTGACTCCATAGGAACGAATGCGTTTCGCACTCTCTTCGTATTGTTCTTTATTGCTATCAAGTTGTTGTGCGAGACGAGTCATTGAGTCAGCGACAATCACAAGTCGCCAGCTGGATCGGACGAAGTAGGTAATTGGAAGATAATTCTTTTCTGCCTCAACGGGCATGCCCATGGCGTCATAGCCCATCATCTCCGCGCCCCCACCACCCATACCCATATCACTCAGCCCGGTTATCTCTTCCTCAAAAATTTTGTCCTGAATTATGCCATACGCATCACGGAGTGATTCTTTCACAAGTTCATCTGCAGCAATCAGGATTTCATTCGTTGGCAGAGCGATGCCAGCATTAGCGGAATAAGACAGGAAGGCGATACTGCGGATTCGGAGATCAATAGAGCGTTCTGAATTTTTTAGAATTGCTACCGCACTCTTTGCCACGCCTTCGAGCTCTTGGGATGAATCGCCTAAAATCGTAAGCACGTCGCTAGAAAATCCGAGTACACGCCCTTGCATCCAGTCTCGGCCAATCGATGGCACGGATTCGACTGGAAGTGCCATGATTTTGTCTAAAGTGGGCACTATTCGGGCTACCTCCACCTGTTTGTTGTCACCACCCGATGCTTTTAGCGCTCGAATTCTATTTCCAAGCCCTGCCAAGCCGGCTATCCGTACAGCAGGTGTGACGGAATCATCAGACACGATCTCAGAAAGTGGTTGTGTTGCTGTTGTGAGTAACTGGCCTTGCTGGTCCTTGAGTCCTCCAAGAAACAAGACGGCATTAATACTTCCGTTTATAGAAATTTGTTCACTTCGAGCCAAAGCAGTCAGCTCTTTGACGGCTGAGTCTGTTGCATTTTTGTATGCAGTTGGATCAGCAATCGACTCAAAGAACACTTTTTCAAGACGTTGGCGTACCTGTGCTCGGTCGAGCCGATTGCCATCAATAAATAGTTGTGGAAGGCCTTCGTCTAACAGAAGTCGCTGATGTTTTTCCACAAATGGCGCGCCGGATCGAAGGTCTTTCTGATAGGACTTCATTTCATTCGAGGCTTCAAGCGAAGAAATGCGGTTGTACCGTGGTTCGTTCTGCGCATGGACAGGACTGAAATTGAAAGCCAACGCGAATAAAACCCCAACGAACTCTATGGAAAATAGACTATTTTTTTTCAATAAAAGTCGGTTCATAAACATTTGAGTCGATCTCATTTAGGGAATGTAGAGAGAGTTTGAATGAGGCGATACTTGCTAGAAACCCATCATTTCCATCTCATCCATCATGTTTGGGTCAACCGCTTGCGGTGGTTGGAATCCGGGGAGAGTTGGTAAATATTCTCGAACGGTTTCTTCGCACGCGTCTGCCGAAATGACATCAAGAATTCCGGCGGAATCAGCAATTAGGATTTCCAAGGGTTCTGGCGGTATAAATCCTCGCCCAGGACGTTTTTTCCCATCGATTGTTTGTTGCCCAACTACCGCCAAAAGTGTTTGGTCACTATCAACATTATGCGGCGGAACAGAGATTCTTCGGTTATTAAATTGCTTGATCTTTCGTGCGCCTTTCTTGCTCCCTACGATCTCTCCGGGTTTGCTTTCAATCGAATGCATTTCGAAGTTCCCCGAATCTTCATTGCTATCAAGAACAAGGAGTTCCTGATCACTGACGCCTAGACCATATGTTTTCTTTTCATCTCGTAATAAGAGTCGTGCAAGGAGCAGATTGTCTGCCGGTACGTGAACAGGCGTAGCGTCCAAGCTGGGGAACGGCTCTGAGGTGACCGATTGTACAAATTGTTCGTCACCCGACTCAGGATTTTCAAGAAATTTTTTCGGGAGATTCCAGTTTGGATTCCATGCGCGAAGAGTCACTCGGTATCGGTAAAGCCGACCAGGTTCAACACTTGTATCGATGAATCGGAAGAGGCAATAGTCCTGATTCAGCATTATGCCTTCACCGTCTGGTCCATAGCCCATCATCATGCCGTCATCATATTGTTCCGCCATTGTTCCATCATCCATGCCCATCTCGGTGTCTTGGAATGGGCTAAAGGTACCTGTGGTTGTCCCAGCCATTCCACCACCAAATTCACCACCAGATTCCATGCCATTACCTATTCCACCTCCGAAGCCCATGCCGTCTTGTTGCTCAAGTGCTAACTTTTTTTGTTCGTCAAGCAGCTTTTTCATCTCCTCTTTGGCCCAAGGGTGAATCGCTTGTAGGCCCCATGATGACCCGAAGCCAGGGTCTCCCATGCCAAGGTCTCCACCGGTCATCCCGTCGACACCACTGAGCGTGGGTTTGGCAGCAAGCGCCGGGAGGGGACTCCAGTAGCCGATTGGCACATCGGCAGGATCAAAAAGGTTTTGAGTCGAAGGAAGGATGAATTGCTGGGGAATGGAGTCAGGCGATGTGCCGGCCCAGTTGTCTTTCCAGTCTTCGTATAAACGAGTTATATCGATTACTTTCCATTTGCCTCCACCGTCGGGCCGAACTTCCAAACGCTCAACTGCATAGTCATGCCAGATAGGCAAATCCCGCTCAGCGCTTTGATAACTGGCTCGCGAATAAAGGGAGGAGTATTCGTCCAACTGTTTACGAAATGGAATAAGACCAGAAAGGATGATGTAGGGCATTTTTTTTGCGGGCGGGGACATTACAGTTGGTTGGAGAGCCATTGGATCTTCCATCATCTCCATGTCAGAAAAACCTCCTGCAAAAGAGGGGTCTCCGTCCATAAGAAGATCATCTTGATTCGCAATGGCAACTACTCCAGCGTTAGCAACTAATTGCTCCAGCGGGAAAATGACAGGGACTTGTCGTCGTTGTATGTCACCAAGTAGTGGACGATTTAATCCCGAGTCAACGGATAGCCTACTTATCTCAGTAGGATTCCATGCTTCGAGTGAAGCACTGGGCTCAACGCTTGTAGAACCAAGGTTTTTATTGAGTTCCGTTTGTTGATCAGTTGGGAGTGGTCGATTTAATAAGCTGTTTGCATTTTCGACGAGACGCATGATCTGCGCAGGGTCCTCTTTTGACGACCGAGTCTTCAACCTCAAAGCATTGATGCCGCCCCAAGCAAGCGGCAAACTGCATAGCACTACAATTCCAACAAGTATTTTTTCACCATGGTTTGCAACGAATCCAAAAATTGCTTCAGGTGTAAATTTTATTTTTGGAAGTCCCATAAAAGACATCCTCCTTACTCATTCTTGTGATTCAGTATCTAGTCCCAAGACTGTCGCATCAGGTTTCTGGGCAAGTGCAATCGTTCCCCTCAGTTCGACATTAAAATCATAACGCCGAACACCATCGGTAGACATCGCCTCTGAGCCCATTCCGCCACTCTCACCACCATACATGCCTTCCTCACCAGACATGGAATCGGCACTGCCAGGATTCACCCTGACTTGTCGGACATCAATTGGCACCGACATGGTTGCGAATGCTCTAAGAAGAAGGTCCATTTTTCTCTGGTCCACCCGACCCTTCAAGCAAAATGGTATGTAATGAACAAATTTTGTGTCTGGTGATTCTGCAACGAGTTCACTTTCTAAAGGAGTTCCCTCGGAATCTACATAAATCCAGTTCAGCAGAGCCTCGTCATTGTCTTCTGAAGCTGAATCAATTGGCATGCCTGTAAATTCATCATACAGTTCGTCCTCCATGCCGGACCCGCCAACGTTAGCAAATCGAGGATTCGCTGGCTTGCCCATCATCTCGCCATCCATTCCCATTTCCATGTCCATTTCCATGTACTCGTCAAAGCCAGCTGATTTTGTTTTTAATCGCCCCCCGTTGCGTCCACCAGGATCTTCTTCCGCAGCACGATATCCGACTGCCAGTTGGCTTATATAGGGAATTGTTGCATTATGGGAACCAGTCGACTCTTTATTTGCTTGTGCGACTGCATCGCAAAGAACTTCATATGCCCAGAGCTCTTCTTGTGCGAGAAGAATTTGCTTTGTTGACGGTGTCGATGTCCAGTAAAAAGTCTGAAATAGCTCATTTTGGTCCATCGCATCCCAAATAACCTTGTTGTCTGTGTCCTCATCGGTAATAGCCATGTCTGGAGGCGTTCCAAACTCACCCCTCCCGAATCCGCTATCCCCTCCAAGTGCTTCCATTGATTCTTTTGCATCAATTTGACCGGGTAGCTTTTGGACAACACGACGAATCCTCTGGAGATATCGGTCTCGAAAACGAGCAGGCAGGTCTTCATCTTGTTTCAGGCGACTAATTGCCCTCACGAAATCAGCCCCAATATCAGCAGCGGTAGGCCACGTTCGAATAGCTTTTTGTTGATCCCAAAGATATGTCCACTCAGCGAGGATTTGTTCACGCAGAGTATTATTTGAACGTGTGATCACCTCTGCCCAATCTGATTGTGGATGTCCAAACTCCTCGAGACCTTCTACGTTCTTGCCCGCAACAGAGTTAATCGAATCAACTTTTGATTTTACAGCAGATGAGCGAGTATTTATTTCATTAAGAAGTTTTGCATCGGCATTAAATGCAAGAGGGACAAGTATAAGTGGCATAAGAAGCGCTAGTAGCCAGAAGTGATACTTCTGTACTTGCTTTAAATAACCTTTGATATCCTCTGGAATTTCAACCATAGTCTTTCCAATTTTAATAAGGGGCTCGATTCGTGCGTTTTTTATCACCGCTCGAATTTATTGTTAATAATCGCCACTTCCGCTTTCAGCAACCAATTCAACAGCTCCCGGTGTTTTTGGTTTCCAGACAAATTGGATTACAAATCGGTATTTTTTTAACTCAATTCCATCTTCCATCAATTCTCCACCGGCTCCTCTAGTTGGGAATCGGCTTGGATCCATTCCCATCCCATCATCACCAATACTGTCAACAGCCGTTGATACCCAGTAGTCCTCGATTGGGTTGGATTCGATGATGGCCGGAAAGCCAATACCAATCTCCTTCGGCAAAACTTTTTCTCCAGCCATTGGGCCAGCAGATACCGTTACAATCTCTCCTCTTTCACCTAAAAGCGATTCGATCAATGTCGTCCGAAGATAGGTCCGGCCCTCAAATGGTGCGTGATAATCCTCGTTGTGGAAATGATGCCCCACAATTTGGATGACCCAACCAGCGCCTGAAGGAGTTTCTGGCTCATTCTCCTCGAATTCATCGGCAATGGCATCTGTGCTCTCATTACCTTCAACACTCGTTTCAGGGTTCGATTTATCAGCAGAATCGGCCTCAGATGGCTCAGTTTCAGCAGGCTCTTCGTTACCAGAACTTCCAAGCTCTGCTGCAGCGATTGTGCTTCTCCAGTCTTCTTCAATTGGCTCAAACCACGCAGAGAGATCTTCGAAATACTGGCAGTCCAAAGAGTCGACATGGAGCTCATCGTAATTAATTGAAATCGGAATAGTCGGTGTTACTGCAGAGATCGTTTGAGTTGCACGAGCTTCTTCTTCAGCACGTGCGGCCTCGGCTTCCTTGATTTCATCTCGAAGCACTTCATCTGTCTTGTCCGGTTCATCGCGAGGAATCATGGACTCTATAGTGCGAATTAATTCAAGAGTTTGAAAACGACGATCGCCGATTTGAATTAATCGCTGCTGTGTATCCAGGATTTCGAGATGTTCAGATTGGGCCTGCTGAATACTGCTTTGGATTTGTGATGACTTTGCAACAACGGAGTCAATTTGTGTAAACGCATCTGTGAAAAGATTTTCAGAGTAGCTACTCCAGGCAACATATATACCCAGAAAATTAATGAGTGCGGCAACCAAAAGGCCTAACATGGCAGCAACCGCCCAGGGCTTCTTGGCCTGTATTAATCGGTCCCGAGTGACATCGCTTGGCAAGAGGTTGATTCGTATGCTCGCGTCACCCAACCCTTGCATCGCTAATCCATACACCGTCGCAAAGGCCAGTTGGTTTTCACGGAACGCACGAGTCTTCGAAATGAGATCTCCCTCAAGCCGCTTGAATTCTCGCAAACGGTGCACTTCAATCTGGAGTTGTTTTGCAAGAAAGTCGCTGAGTCCACGAAGTTTTGCAGCGTTACCAACAAGCAAAATCTGGCCAATTTTTGCAGTAC
>JAQWMC010000085.1 GCA_029246985.1 Pirellulales bacterium | reverse complement strand
CACTGGCACCGTCTGCAAATTGTTGCTGCTCTAAAAGCTGGGAAGCATGTTTATGCAGAAAAGCCAATGACAAAGACTGTCGACGAAGCACTCGACGTCGTTAAGGTTTGGAAGGATACAGGTCGGGTCATGCAGGTTGGTGTTCAGTCAACCAGCCTTCCGGTCTGGGATCAGGCCAGAAAGCTGATTGATGGAGGCAAACTTGGCAAGGTCCTCGGATATCAGACCGAGTACTTCCGTAATTCAAACGTCGGACAATGGCGTTACTATGACTTAACTAAAAATATGTCGCCAAAAACAATCGACTGGAAGAGATGGCTGGGTGTCGAAGCCGGCCTTGCCGAAGAAATTCCGTTTGACCGCGCAATCTATCGTCAATGGCGATGCTATTGGCCATTCGGGTCTGGCATGTTCACCGATCTCTTTGTCCATCGCACAACCGCCATGCTTAAGGCAACTGGGCTCCGCTTTCCAGCACGTGTTGTTGGCGCAGGAGGTATCTACCTTGAACTAGATACCCGAGATGTACCGGATGTTGCCACTGTTGTTGCTGACTACAACGAGGGCTGCCAAGGGCTCATCACGGCAACAATGTGTAATGAGAATTCCCGGATCAAACAGACCATACGTGGTCATAACGGTGCGTTTGAGTTCGGTAACGGAGAAACCTTCAAGGAGTTTGAGTTCCTTGCCGAGCGCCCTCAGGTTACACTCGATAGTTCGATCAAGAACGAAACAATCAAGAGTGAAATGGAAGAAGGCAGCCTCGCCAAAGGTGGGACCACAAAACTTCACTTTCAGAACTGGCTCGCTGCCATGGAGGCGAACGACCCGAATGCCTGCAACAATCCCCCTGACCTTGGTGCCGCTGCCGTAACGACCGTGATTCTCGGTGCAATGAGTTATCGAAATGGAAAGGTCTACCATTTTGACGCCGAACGTGGCCGATATACCGACGGCAGTCCGGCCTGGGCCGACCGATGGGAAGCCCTTTCCAAACATCGGGGCCAACCGCGACACGTGCCCGGCTGGCAAGCTGGCGAGACGGGCAGTGAACTCCACCCCAAGCCGTACCAGTCTTTGGCGGGACCATGGATTGATGGGAACGATCCTGCAACGTCGTAACACTTTGTGTACACGAGCCTGAATTTCTGTCAGACAACGAGCGTGGCCTGTCCTACAGGCCACGCTTTTTTATTGCTTGGTTTATTGCTTGGTTTCGACAAGCTCCTTCTGCTGCCGAACAATAGATAGTGCGCGAATATCACCGAAAGCTTTTTGCTTGATACTGCTGGGTTGTATTGTCACTGTGTAATCACCACTCGTCTCAAGATATACATACCCACTGTGGACCCATTTAAAATTCTGAAAGTGACCTGTCTCTTCCACAAGACAGGCGACAACACCGCATTCTTTACCATCTTTGACAAATGTAATGCACCCATCACTTCCCCCCTGGCCCTTTCCACAACCCTGAAGCAACGCGACTGAATACCAACCTGGTTCACGGAAACAACACTGCCATACTGCGGCATCACCCTGATTGGTCCAAAAACCAACAGTATTTTTATAAGTCTGGGGCTCGAACCGTAATTTTTCGCCTGGGGTTCGTGCATCACTCGCGCGGAGAAACACCGAGCCGTCTGGGGCCGGTTCTATCCTTTGCTGTTCTGAGACAAGAAGTGGTGCCGTATCGAATGTGACAAGGAGTTTTCCGTCGTCTGGAAAGGATGAATCCCACTGGAACCGCCACTGTGTCGGTTCAGGGTGAACTTTTACTTTGATGTCCGGACTACCGACGCATTCCACACTCGCAAGCGCAGCACAGAACCGAGGGGTCATAATATGCTGCTGCTTCCTTCCGAGTTCTGAGGGGATAATCTGTATGTGCCAATTTTTTCGTACGGCTGAGGCAACCCCATTGAAGCCCTGTTCACTCGTGTTTAATGAAACAAACGACGCAATAGAACTCGGGGGGCTCTCCTGAGCATATCCCGCAATACAGTAAGCCCACCCAACGAGCAGGCCAGCCACAACCACTTTTCTTAATACCATCGGCGATCATCTCCTTCTTGCATCGCGTTGCCTGAAACCTTCCTGGTGGACATATCAGCGAACAACTCGTGCACCAGCCCCAGCAAGCACCTTCTCGACCTCTTCCCTTGTCGCCATCGACGTATCACCGGGTGTTGTAGACGCCAGTGCGCCGTGGGCAGCTCCGTAATTAACTGCCTGCTGTGCATCATTGAACTCAAGAAACCCAAAGGCTACTCCACTCGCAAAACTATCTCCGCCTCCCACACGGTCGAGGATCTCTAGCTCCGGAAATTTCTGGCTGTCATAGATCTCACCGTCGTGCCAGAGGATAGCTGACCAATCGTTACGGGTTGCGGTGAGAACACGCCTCAGCGTGGTTGCTGCAACCTGAAAGTTTGGAAACTCTGCAACGGCCTGTTGTATCATTCGCTTGAAGGCATCTGTTTCGATTTCACTAATTGATTCATCGACACCTTCCACCTGAAATCCAAGTGATGCCGTGAAGTCTTCTTCATTACCAATCATCACATCTACATGCTTGGCAATCTCTCGATTAACCTCACGTGCTTTTTCGAGACCACCAATGCTTTTCCAAAGGCTTGGACGGTAATTGAGATCATAGGACACGATAGTGCCATGCTTTTTTGCCGCTGAAACTGCTTCAATTGTGAGGGCAGCTGTTGTCTCTGATAAGGCAGCGAAGATACCACCTGTATGGAACCAACGGACACCGATGTCCCCAAAGATTTTTTCCCAATCAACGTCACCCGGCTTCATTTGACTCGCGGCTGTGTTGCCACGATCCGGGTTGCCCACGGCACCGCGAATACCATGGCCACGCTCTGTGAAGTTGAGCCCGTTGCGCACTGTTCGTCCCATACCATCATCGTCACGCCACACAAGGAAATCTGTACAGACGCCACCTTGCAGGATGCAATCTTCAATGAGATGGCCGACCTCGTTATTGACAAACGAAGAGACGACAGCCGTACGCAGACCAAAGCATTTCCTGAGGCCTCGGGTGACGTTGTATTCTCCACCGCCCTCCCATGCTTGAAATTGCCTTGCGGTTCGTATGCGACCCTCTCCCGGATCAAGGCGCAGCATCACCTCACCTAAAGATACTGCGTCAAACCCACATTGCTCTTGTGCCTTCAGTGCTAACGCCATTCCTTCACCCCTTCTATGCTTATTCTACACAAACAGTCGCCAGCCCTTGTTTATCAATAGCATCGGCACAAGCCTCATGAGCAATTTCATTGAGGGCCTCAACTTCGGCTACTGAAAAGAGCAACCCACCGGCAGTTTCGCTACGCCGCGCAAAGCTTGCTTCAAGTTGCCCTGGGAGCAAACATGAATCATTCCCATGCCCCAAGATATCCTCAATAACAGCTTTGATATTTTCCGTCTGTGTTCGATTCTTTGCGAACACCCGGGATGACATGGCCTCAGGGTGGATCACTTGAAAGAAGAAATTGCACGTCTGCTTTTCACCCACTACTGGTTGTCGGCTTCGGATCGTTGGTAGAGAGCCACCAATAAAAGCGGCAACAATTTCATTCATTAAGGCCAATCCATATCCCTTGTGTGCACCGAATGGAACGAGTGAAACGGCAGCGTTCGGATCCGTTGTGGGATTTCCATCCTTGTCGACCGCTGCATGCGGCGGCAGTTGCTTTCCTTCTCTCTGCAATTGCTGCACTCTTCCCATGGCGATGACCGATGTAGCCCAGTCAATTACGATAGGAAAACCAACTGCATCGGTTGTTGGGAAACCCCAGGAATGCGGATTCGTACCGAGCGTCGGATAGCTTCCACCAAATGGAACAACCTCAGCGAGGGATGCCGTACAGTTCGTGACAGCTATGTACCCTCTCTTCGCGGCCTCCATCACATACCCCCCACCCCATAAGTAATGAAAGGCGTTATCAACTGATACTGTTCCGCTACCGTGCTTTTCCGCAAGTTCAATACAGCGATCAATCGCCTCCCATGCCACTGCCTGACCCAATTTCTTCTTTGCGTCCCAGACTTCCACGGCATCAAATCTGTTTTCAAGCCGCTCAATATCAGCCCCAGGAACACAGCCGCCAACAGCGGACCCAAACAGATCATCCAGATGTATTGCTTTAATTGCATTATGCGTCCGAATGCCATGGCGTGTAGCAGCCGTGGCTAGCTTCGCAGCCTGCTCTGCCTCATTCGAAGTAAAACCACGTTTGTGATATGCCGCGCAAACAATACGCTCATGTTCTGCAACCGAAACAACATAAAATTCTTCTGGCATTATTTTTTCACAGGCTTGGAAACCTGGCCTTTCCAAAATACGATCACTCTACGGACCGCTTTACTACGACTTCCGGATTCACCTGCGCTAGTGGCGGCTCACCCCTCATAGCGTTTATAAGATTCGTAACTGCTGCAACTGCCTGACGCTGAACACTTTCACGGGTTCTGGAACCAACGTGAGGCGTTACAAGACAGTTCGGAAGCCGAGTAAGTGGGTGATCTTCCGAAGGTGGCTCTTCATCAAGTACATCTGTGCCATAGCCACGCAGCGCACCTGATCCAAGGGCTTCGGCAACATCGGCTGTATGAACGATTTCCCCCCGTGCACAGTTTAAGACAATAGCATCCGGCTTAAGAAACTTGATCGTTTCCGCACGAACAAGCCCACGGGTTTCAGGTGTGAGATTTGTATGAAGGGACAAATAATCGACACGAGCGAAAAGACCTTGCATGTCCTGGCATCGCTCCACACCATGTCTGGCAGCAAAGTCTTCGTCCCAATAGACATCGTATCCAATTACCCGCATGCCAAAAGCATTCGCACGAACTGCGACTTCTTTTCCGATGCGGCCCATGCCCACAATTCCAATTGTTTTCCCAAGAATCTCCCGACCAGTTCGCCGTTCCCAGCCCCCCTGCCGCGTCGAATCTGTGTGAAACAAAAGGTGCTTCTCGAGTGCGAGAAGCAATAAAAATGTGTGTTCGGCTACCGTTGTGTGGTTTACACCCGGGGTAAACAGTAACGGTATACCCATTTCTGTGGCTGCCGCGACATCTATTTTATCGACACCGATCCCGTACTTACTAAGAACCTTCAGCCGCGGGATCGCCTGCTGCAGCACTGATCTCGTTATCGCGTCGTCACCACAAATGTACCCATCAATATCACCGACCAACGCAAGCGTGTCCGCCTCGGACAGTGGGCCCCGTGCCTTTACAACTTCCCACCCAGTTTCCGCCAACATCTCGTGGTGCTGCCCTGGAGTATCCTGAAAAGAAGTAGTGGTTACCAGAATGCGAGGTTTCATATTGTGATGCCAGGATGTGCCTGTGTAGGTGAATCCGTCGAGTGTAGTGGAACACGAAGTAATGTGAATATGCTTCCCTACACGGAGGGAACGCCTTCATGAAAATGCTCGGTAAGTAACTTTGCTGACGTGCCGTCCCACGCAAATACCTGACAATCAGCATAATCGTGTTCGCCCGAACCGTTTACCCCATGTCGTAAAAGCCAATATTTGCTGTCTTCTGCTATTGGGTAGGTACGAAACTCATGCATTCTGGCTGAAGGTACTGATGTCTTTATCCATGCCCAGTAGTTGATATGGAATTGAAACTTCAGATCAGACTCTTCTTTGCACCAATACCTGTATTCGTATTCGGTAAGGTAGCAACAGGACTCAAACAGCGTGGTGAATTCTGATTCCCATGC
>JAQWMC010000065.1 GCA_029246985.1 Pirellulales bacterium | reverse complement strand
TGAGGTTGCACAAGAGGCCGCCTGGGTCATGTTCGGTCTTCTTTCCGCTGATGGTGGGCGTGATATTCAGCAGCTCTTTGGTGATGATAAACCTATACCTGGAATAGCAAAACTTTTGCGGATAGGAGGTTTGCCGCGATGGATTCGTCCGTTTCTTGCTGCGTTCATGAGGATCATTGGCAATCGAATTGATGCAGCTGCTTTGATGGCAACTGGACCACGAAGCCAAAAAGGATTCAAAGAATTGGTTGTGCGCCGCGAGCAGATTATCAAACATATGCGAGATACGGCCGAGGAATTTGATGCCATCATTTGTCCAGTATCTTCATTACCCGCTTTACAACATGGAACTGCAGCGCGTCTTGTTGCAGCAGCATCACCGTGTCTTCTGGCTAATCTTGTGGACTTGACGGCCGGTGTTGTTCCAGTCACTCGAGTTCGTAGGGACGAGCAATCTGGCCGTGCCTTCAGCCTTGATCGTGTTTTGCGAGCTGCAAGTCAAACGGATATCGAAAGTATTGGGCTGCCAGTGGGTGTTCAGGTTATTGGGCTGAACGGTGACCCTGCGGAACGGACGGTCCTTGATTTAATGGCTGCAATTGAGTCACAAGTTAATTTTAGTCGGTGGGCTCACCAATAAGGTCGAAGATTGTTTCAAGGAACGTGTCGTCTTGAAAACTACTTTTCGTGAGGTACCGATTCGCTCCGGCATCAAGACCTCGTAGCCGATCCTCTTCACGGTCTTTGTAGGACACAATAACGACAGGGACATGGCTACGTTGTGCATCAGTTTTAATGAGGGTGACTAAACCAATCCCATCCATTCGAGGCATGTCGACATCACTCACAACAAGATCGTAGGGTGTACTACGAAAAGCATTCCATCCGTCCATTCCATCTACTGCAACATCTACCTCATACCCTCGTGACTGAAGCAGTTGCCGCTCGAGTTCTCGTACAGTGATTGAGTCATCAACAACCAATATCCGCTTTGCTTGACTGGCTTCCAGTTCTTCTCGGGCCGCATCAATTGGAGAAATTCCACGACCAGTAAGTAAGCTATCGATTGACCGAACAAGGTCTTCAATGTCAACAATCAGAACGGGGTCTCCGTTTTCCAAGAGCGAGGCGCTGCTTATGTTAGGTACCTTCCCAAGTCGTGAATCAAGTGGACGAACTTCGAGATCACGCTCACCTAAAAATGCATTTATTACTAATCCGAAACGCTGGCCTCTATCACTCACGACAACAATCGAGAGGGTGTCTTCGTCGCTGTCGGGCGTCTTAATATCAAAGACATTGCTGGCGTGTACAAGGCCGATTGCAACGCCATCGTGGTCGATATAATTACGAGATTCGACCGATTCAATTTCTTCTCGTCGACACGTAAGGATGTGATCAATTCTGGGTAACGGAAAGGCATAAGGTTCGCCTCCTATGTCAACAAGCAGGGCTCGAATAACAGACATGGTGATCGGCAGTTGCAGAGTAAAGCACGTTTGCGTGCCAGGCTGAGTGGTTATTCGGACAGTCCCGCCAACAGCCTTCACCATGGTCTGAACAACATCCAGCCCTACACCTCTTCCAGAAATTTCGGTAACTTTATTTCGGGTTGAGAATCCTGGTAAGAATAAAAACTCAAGAAGTTCAGCCTCTGAAAGTCGCTCGGCGACCTGAGGAGTAACGAGTTCGCGTTCAATAATTTTTGTTTTTAGAGATTCAAGGCTAATTCCACGTCCGTCGTCCGTGATACTAATGGTAAGGCTTCCTGCCCGGTGCCCCGCATCAATTGTGATCGTTCCGCCGGCAGGTTTCCCCTCACGCAGACGATCGTCCGGCAATTCCATGCCGTGGTCGAGGGCATTACGAACAAGATGCGAAAGTGGAGCCTCAAGTTTGTCGAGGATATCCCGATCAACACCGGTTTGTTCACCGTTCACTACAAGCCGAACCTGCTTGTTAAGTTGACGTGATACATCTCGCACAAGTCTCGGGAAGCCATGAATGCCGTCGGCGAGAGGTCTCATACGGCTGAAGATTACTTCTCGGTGCAGTCGCTCCGAAAGATCTTCATTGCGTCGAGCAAACCCTTCGAAAGCCTCTATGATTTTTGTAAGTTTGTCGAGGCTCTGAACTGATCGCTGTCGCAAACTCTCGATGAGCGTCATTTGTGAGGGAGGTAATTCAACGCTACGAATCTTCTCTTCACATCCTGTAATCTGATCACATAAATCTGTTTGAAATTCACGGAGTGCAAGTAGAGAGTCTGCAAATGGCCTCAACTGGCGTGCCTCAACGAGAGATTCCCCCGCGAGCCCTACAAGTCTTGTGAGGCTCCCTGCAGAGACTCGAACAACTCGATCCTCCTCATCTTTTGAGGAATCAGTAGGATCTACGTGTGGCTTGGCAGAATCCTGTGGACCTTGTTCTTTTTGTGGGGTCGACACATCGGCAGGAATCGTTCTAGAGGGTTCAACCTCAGCAGTAGATTTAAATCCTGTTTCTGCTGGTTCTTGAAGGGAACCGTGCTCCGGCTTCCAATTGTCAGCCGTCTCGGTTGCCTGATGGGTTGGTTCAGCCTTACTGGAGCCCTTCAGTATTGGTGACTGCTCTTTATGTGTGTCTTCTGAAGTCGGCGGTTTAACAGTCTCTGATGTTGGATGACTTGCTTTTTGGGGGGCACTGGAAGCAAGTGCTTGCAGTGCCCGGACACACGCGTTGGCTTGGTCTTGCCAGATTGCGTCGTTGCCATTATCAGCAGCAGCGATAGAGGAAAGAAAGTCGATCCCCGTGAGTAGGATGTCTGCGTGTGTTGGTTGAACACTTATTTTGTCGTCACCAGCTGCGAGAAATACATCTTCAAGGGCGTGGGCAACTTGTACAGCAGCATCGAGGCCCACAATACGAGCAGCGCCCTTCAGGGAATGAGCTGCTCGCATAAGTGACTCAATTATTTCAGCAGACTGACGTTGTTCTTCAATTGCAAGAACTCCTGAAGATAGAATTTCCGCCTGGCTTTCAGCTTCCAGCCGAAACAGTTCAAGCATAGAAAAACCGCTTAAGTCGTCATTCACGTGAACACCTTCTTTAAAAAAGCTGCTGCCTTAGGATGGGATTTGTTCGTGGATTCCCTCGAAAATCTGATTTGTATCAAGGAGGCTCACGGTGCGCGAATTCCACGAAAACAAGGCACTTGAAAATCGTTGGCCAGGCTTGCCAACCGTCGACGGAACCTCTCGTAGTTCTTCGTTACTAATGCGGTGTACACCAGCAACTTCATTAACAGGAAAGGTCCATCTGCGTGTTACGCGGCCGGTAGTGAGCGAGGTGACCAAGAGTCTCTCAGGGGCAAGAATCGCAGCATCATCAGATGGCTGGATAGTTCGATTGTCATCATTTTTCTGATCGGAAGCTTTTTTTAACTTCAATACCTGTGGGTCTATCTGTCGAAGCCCTAGGAGCCCGTGTAGAGAGCAGCAAAGAAGTAACTGTCCACGTACGTTCACCATGCCAGCGAATACAGAATTGCTTCGGTGGGGAATGGTGTGAATTTTGCGTAGCGGAGTGACTTCAGTCAGTGACTCAGCAGCAAGTGAAAACCATTCATCAGCCAGCCGAAAAACAAGGACACTGAGGCCACTTGATTCAGTGTTTTCCGGGGTTGTCTCCAGAACTTGTCGCCATTCATCAAGGTATCCGTCCGGCGGTGCACGGTTGAAGAATGCTTCGGCGGCATCAGCCATTACCGGGCAGTTCCGGCAATGGATATATGTTTCGAGTTCTGAGCAGCTTCGATCTCCACCAACAACAATCACTCTCCAGCAGTCAAGTGGTCGATTTTCAGGGGCACTGCTGTCCTCTATCACCTTTAGCGTCGCGCTTTGTACGGGCTCGTTTTTCTTTTTCATGAATATAAACCTCCGAAAGAAGCACTCCGACGATACCTTCGTTCCGCCGTCGTGTCACCTCGTCGCTTGGCAATCAGTGCAAGAGAAAGGAGAGCCCCTTCGTGTCGCGGTTCAAGGTAAACCGCTTTTTCCAGTAGTTTTTCAGACGTCTCGAAGTCCCCAGCCGTTTGGTGAAGAATTGCCAGCATGTACAGCAGATCAGTCTGGGCACCATCGCTTTGGAGTGATTTTTGACAGAGTTGGATAGCATCCTCTATGGCACCAGCATTTGCGAGAGCTTCGACGTCTCGGATAATCTCTGCAGAAGCAGCAGGAATTGCAGTGGTCCTATCTGAGGGAACTGTTGGATTGGCATGTTTAAATTGGCCGATTTCTTCTTGAGGACGAGAGGGTCTTTTGCTACTGTTTTCCTGCACTGCTTTCTGTTGCGATGGTGGTGCCTCGCTGGCTTTTTTGCGTTTACGAAAAGTGAGCGGGCCAGTTGGCTCCCAATCACCGGTAGGAAGAATAACCGCCTCCGCTGCCCCAACAACGAGCTCCCCAGTGGGCTTCAGTAAACGTGCAAGTGTCCGAATAAGCTTGTTCCGCTTAGCCTTCGTAAAGTAGACGAGTAAGTTCCGACAGCAGATAAGATCAAACCGTCCTTGTGCTTTCTGTATCAGTTCATTTTCCGTATGAGAATGGAGAAGATTGCGGTCCAAAAATTCAACGGTTTCTTGTATCTCGGGAGCCACCCGCCACCCTGTTGCTGTTGAGGTGAACCACCTGTTCTTTCGTGTTTCATCAATAGTGCGAAAAGCGTTCTCAGAAAATATGCCACTTTGTGCTTGTTTGATTGCGTGCCGACTGATATCGGTGGCAATGATGCGGAATTGGGTTTGTGAGCGACCCGACTCAAGCAGCGATAAGGCAATCGAGCAGGCTTCTTCACCAGTCGCGCAGGGAGCCGAAAGGATTTTCACCTCCGACTGTGTTTTGAGGCGTTGGCAAAGCAGTGTGTTTATATGCTGGAAAACCTTTGGTTCGCGAAACATCCAGCTTTCTGGGACAACGATGGATTCAATAAACAGTTGGCGACACACCGGATCGTGGACGAGCTGATCTTCAAGGGTTTTGATTGTCGACGCATTTGAATAAGCCTGGACTTCATGAGCCGCTCGGATTAGAGAATTCACCCCAATGCGTTCGAGGTCAAAGCCGATCGTGTGGCTTACCATTTCCGCAAGACGAGAGACCGTGTTTACGTTTATAGCAAGGGGCTGCTTCGTAGTGCGCTGAGCAGACGAACTGTGGTGGTTGGTTGTCATCGGCTCACCTTGTGGGATCCGGTTCACCTGCCTTGTGCCGACTTAATTCTGGTCGCGTGTAACTCATTAATGCTCGTAGATTTTTATTTTCCCCTAGTACTTCAACCGCAATTATTTGAATAGAAATCGGGTCGGATGCGTTACCCTCGGCATCGACAATTGGTCCGAGAAAAGATCCTGAAGGATCACAGCTCGTGCTATCAAACGTCGTTGTGGAAATACCGACTACGTCTTCGGCTGTGATAGCAAACAATAATGACATGTCCTCGGTATTGTCGGGAATCGTTTTGACGACGATCGTCCGCGTTCCAAGCCGCAACTGGCATGGGCGGCCTAGGATGTGTTGGCACAGATCAATTACTGGCAACAACTTTCCTCGATAGCGGATAAGACCACGTATTTCTTCTGCTTGTTGCGGGAGCTCCTGGGCAGAAATAAACGGCAGTACTTCAACAATATTCCGGGTGTCGATGCCGTATTGCTGTCCGCCTGTAGTAAAGGTGAGTAGTTGCATGGAGATTCTTCCTGAGCAGAGATGCTTCCGGGTGAAACAAGTAAAAAAACTCCATGAAGATCTCTCTGAAGTCTACAACGCATCACAGGCCCGTGATCGGGACTTTTTCAGATACCGCATCAGCAGCTAAAACAACAGATGGTTGCGTGAGAGACCGCTCAAGGGCCGTTTTAACCAGCTTTTGCTCTGATGTTGCGCTTCTCATCGTCGGCAATTCGTAGCCGTACCGTCGCTGCAGAAGACGGTGGTGAACGTCGTTCCTGCACAAAGCCTCGCCTCCCCTGAGCAAGGAAAGTATGAAGATGCGCTGCGAGGCCGGTAGTAAATTCTGCCTTGAGTGTCTCCAGGACTTCTGTCCAAGGCAGGCCTCTACGGTAAATGACGCGATACGCCGCCTTGAGTGCGGTGAGTTCGTCTGCTGGATAACCAGCTCGCCGAAGCCCAATCGTATTCAGACCAACTATGCTTCCTGATTGGCCATCGATCAGCATGAATGGTGGCACATCTTGAACGACTCTGGCATGCCCGCCAATCATTGAGAACTGACCAACGCGACAGAATTGATGTATCGCAACGGCACCAGACACAAAGGATCGATCTTCAATAACAACGTGTCCACCTGCGAGTGAATTGTTGGCAAAAATACAATTATTACCAAGGTGTGTATCATGGCCCAGATGGGCACCCGCCATAAGGTAATTGTGATCGCCAACTTTTGTTTGCCCATCAGGTTTCAGCGCTCGATGAATCGTGACACCTTCCCGAAAAACGTTGTGCTCACCGATGACAATTTTTCCGACTGTTTCTGGGCGGGCAGTATGCTGTGGTTGCCCACCAATAACTGCATGTTCGCCAATCTCATTATTGGAGCCAATTGATACGCCGGTTTTGATGACGGCACCACTTCCAATAGCGCAATAGTCCCCAAGAGAAACACCGGCTTCAATGGTTGCGAACGCAGCCACAGAAATGCCGACTCCCAGTTCAGCTTCAGGACTCACAAGTGCCAGTGGATGAATGCTCACGAATTGCCTGTTGTGCGGGGTTGTCCAGCGAGATTGTCGTCTCAGCGGTTTATCGGTCTGTAGGCCGTTTGAATTCAATCCCATTTTGGCAGAATTAAAACGAAGGAAACGCCCGAGTCCTCCTATTCTTCGTGTTTTCCAGAGAGCCACTAAATAAACAGCCGTCAGGCGACAATGCACGAAATAACGCTAAAATTCATCCTGCAGAAAAGTGAGCGGTGAAAAAATACCGAACAAAGAAGACGAATGCTCTTGGAAAGGGTTCAATAATGAATCAAGACGATGCGTATGAGGCGGCAGAAAAGTTGAAAAATGACGGGAAACTGGAAGAGGCAGTGACTGCTCTCGAGGCAGTTGTCGCTGAAAATCCAGACTTTGCACTGGCATATTCGGCTCTGGCGGCCTGGTGTACTCGATTGGAACGACATGAAAAAGCTGTTGAGCACGCAAGGCGTGTCTGTGAACTCGAGCCAAATGAGCCGTTCAGTTACACGGCACTGAGTGTTGCGTGTATGCGGGCGGGTAAAATAGAAGAGGCGGAGGAAGCGCTCGGCCGTTCACGTATGATGACCGGCTGATTTTTGTTGGTCCAAGATGTCCCTGTAGGTGAGTACGAGAGGGGGGAGTCGAACCCCCACACCTTGCGGTACTGGAACCTAAATCCAGCGCGTCTGCCAATTCCGCCACTCTCGCATTAGTTAAACAATTGTACCGAATATAAGTGTAACTTTTTTCAGGATACGATTCTCACAATTTTTCGATTAGTTGTTACGGGGCCGATTTGTTTTCGTCTAGGAACCGGTAAAGATTTCCTGAGCCGACTCCTTGTGGTGGCCAGGATGCCAGTAGCCATTGTCTTAAAATAGTGTTTGGTGCAAATCCCTGAGCAATGCCCTCCTGGTTGAGTTGAGGGAATTCGTGTGCAGTACCCGTATTTTCGTGAATCACTTGGGTAAAATAAATTTCAAGTGTCTGGACCGCTTTTGATTCTGGATGACGGCGGTTCCAGTCGGCAACAAGCCCTGCTGCAACTGATTCTCGTAATGGTGCTTGTCGTGTTTTTGGTAGTTCCCAAAAAATCTTATGCCAGCGATGGTTTGGGAGTGACGAAAACCCGCCGGGCGGGCGAACGGCATTAAAGGGCTTTCCCTGTCGTAGCAAGTCAATAACACGTGCATCTTTTAAGGAAGCCTTTCCTGTAATCCACTGTTCCTGCGGACCAACTCGCCCAAAGACCCCCCACGGCTGTTTGAGTGTCAGTACGTTGATGGTCACCGTAGTCCAGCGAGGGCGTTTTTCGTCGCGTCCAGACAGATCGTAGAAAAGCGCCATCCCAGCTACGAAAAGAGATACGAACACAACACAATTGCGTACTCCATCGGAACATTGAAAGAACGGCCTGCGATCTCTGCTGTGGTCGTGGCTTTCAGTGTCTGGTTGCGCACGCTTCGAGTGCCATGGCATTAATGCTAGCCACGCAGTAATGCCAATGGGGGAAAACAGGCCAACGCTTAGAGTTATCCAAATGCCAATATGGAAAAAGATGAACAAGAAGGCGATCAAGCGTCGCGCGGAACGGTTTCCACAGAACAGAAAAAGGAATGGCCCACCTATCTCAAGCAAGAGTGTTGATGTTGTCAGGAAGCTGGTAGCTATTTTGGAGGTGGTAAGAAATTCGCCCACCCACGTTCCGTGATCGTGAACAGACAGTACATAACCAACGGCAGAACCATTGAGCCAATCGCCCTGTAATTTGCTGATGCCTGCATACAAATACACAGCAAGTACTTGGGCGAGGAACGCTGCTGACGCGAGGCTCATGGTCGCGTGCTTTGTTTTCTTTTTGAGAAGGCTGTCAATGGAAAGCATGTCACCGAGTGGTAGAAACATGCCCCAGTACAAAAGGCAAGCCATCCAGTAGTCACCGGCATTGGCTGCTGGTTCTGTGCGTCTGAGAATACTGGTCCAGACGACCCATGCCACAAAACATGAGATGGATGATAAGTAGCCTGCCATCAGTGAGAGGCCAGCCACGGCTTCAGCTGCAAGCATCGCGCCTTGCCACCACAGGGCCTGATTCAGGAAATTCAGAGACCAGCAGCCAGGCTCTAAATATTTTTGAAGAATATCGAGAGGAAAAATTCCCTCCCGTGAAAAGAAGAGCCAGAAGTCACGGCTGCGAAGGAGTGCATCGGCAACCAAGACGCAGCCAGCTGCAATTCGAAACGCAGCGATGCTTTCTCTATCCAGTTGAGCCGCAGATCGGACATTTGCGAACAAACGTGCGATCCCGAAAGGTAGCGAGGAGGAGGCCATTACAACGGTTGTTTCGAGTGGTTTCTTGTGTGAAATAGATATCGAAACTACAACAAGTTACCTGTTCGAGGCGATTCCAGCTTCTGCAGGCCAGTTCGAGAGATATAAAAGTACACGCTTTTCAGGAGAGTAATAAATGCATGCACCGCTTGTGGTGCTGGGCGGAGGCCCTGGTGGCTACGCTGCAGCCTTTATGGCCGCGGACCTTGGTATGGAAGTTACGCTTGTCGAAAAAGACACGCGGCTTGGCGGTACCTGTTTGCTGCGAGGGTGTATTCCATCAAAGGCATTGTTGCACGTCGGTCGTGTTGTTGCCGAAGCTCGTGAGATGCAGGACTGGGGCGTACACTTTCCAGCACCAAAAATTGATATTGATGCTGTCAGGAGTCGTAAGGAGAAAGTGATCGGTGCATTGACCGGAGGTCTGGCACAGCTCGCCAAAAGACGAAATGTAGAAGTAGTGCAGGGGCAGGCAATCTTCACCGCTTCTAACACGATTGAGGTTGTACAGAAAGATGCAGGCAGTCAAACAGTTACGTTTGATCACTGTATTTTAGCCAGTGGGTCTCGGCCTGCTCGGATTCCGGCATTTGATATCGGTAGCCCTCGCGTCATGGATTCTACTGCAGCACTTCAGCTCGAGGATGTGCCTGATTCATTACTGGTGATCGGTGGTGGTTATATTGGGCTGGAAATGGGTACCGTGTACGCGGAACTTGGCTCACGAGTCTCAGTGGTTGAGCTTACCGACGGTCTCCTGCCTGGAGCGGATCGTGACCTTGTCAAACCACTCCACAAAAGGCTCAAGGGGCTCTTCGAAGCCATTCGTTTGAATACAAAGGTTGTTGGGCTAAAAGACGTCGGCAACGGAGTTGAGGTTTCGTTCGAGGGGCCAGATGGCGAGACTACCGAGACATTCTCCAGAGTGCTTGTGGCTGTTGGTCGACGGCCGAATTCGGACGGTATAGGTTTAGAAAACACCGATGTCGTTATTGACCCAAAGGGTTTTGTTGAGGTGGACAAGCAGCAACGCACGGGCGACGCTCACATCTTTGCAATTGGTGATGTGTGCGGGGAGCCAATGCTGGCGCACCGAGCAAGCCACCAGGGGAAGGTGGCCGTTGAGTCACTCCACGGCGAACCAGCGATGTTTGATCCGCGGGCAATACCTGCAGTTGTCTTCACCGACCCTGAGATTGCGTGGGCCGGTTTGACTGAGCAGGAAGCCGAATTGTCTGGGCGTGAAGTAGAGATCAGCCGGTATCCGTGGGCCGCGAGTGGACGTGCACACGCACTCGGACGAACAGAAGGTATGACAAAGATACTCGTCGATCCCGAAACAGAGCAAGTGCTTGGTGTCGGTATAGTAGGCGCTGGAGCGGGTGAACTTATCGCTGAAGGCGCCCTTGCTATTGAGATGGGCTGCACTGCTCGAGACCTCTCAGAAACTATTCATCCACACCCCACGTTAGGGGAAACGGTGGCCTTTTCTGCCGAAAATTACTTCGGATTTGCGACCGAAATTTTCCGTCCGCGTACGGCTTCCACAGCACGCTAGAAGGATTCTGCGGTGTTTGGGTCTCTCGATCTCGATTCGGGTAGACCTTTACGCCGGCGGAAACCTTCGTGATAATGGAAAAAAATCATTCATGTTGGAGAAATCAATGGCCAGTTCCGAGTTGGATCAGTCCCGCGGTGAATCGAATGGTGTCGGGGCGGTTAACGCCGGAATGGCTTCAGGAGGTGGAGCTTTACCTCGTGGAGGCCATACTCAGATGTCAATTGGGCAAGCTAGTGGTTCAGCGGGTGGCCAGCCAAAACATTCCGATGGTGTTTCAGTTGTAGATGCTGATCCAACTGAAACTCAGGAGTGGCTTGATTCTCTCCGCTATGTGCTGGAGAGCAGGGGGGTTGATCGCGCCACCTACTTGTTGCATGCCATTGAGCAAGAGGCGTATCGCTTGGGTGTACAGATTCCTTTTGTTGTGACCACTCCGTATATCAACACCATTCCAACTGATCGACAACCAGCGTTTCCCGGGAACCGTGAATTAGAGCGACGAATCAAAAGTATTATTCGCTGGAACGCTATGGCAATGGTGGTTCGAGCGAATCGTGAAGACAAGAGTATTGGTGGTCATATTTCAACGTATGCCTCAGCAGCAACGCTCTATGAAGTTGCCTTGAATCACTTCATTCGTGGTCGTGGCGATGACTATTCTGGTGATCAGGTGTATTTTCAGGGGCACGCCTCTCCAGGTATCTATTCGCGTGCGTTTCTTGAAGGTCGTCTTACTGAAAAGCATCTCGAGAATTTCCGTCGTGAACTCGCAGAGGGAGGAGGGCTCTCGAGTTATCCTCACCCATGGTTGATGCCAAACTTCTGGGAGTTTCCGACGGTTTCGATGGGCCTTGGCCCGATCATGGCGATCTATCAGGCTCGGTTCAACAAGTACCTTCAAGATCGTGGCATCAAGGATACGAGCCGCCAGCGGGTCTGGTGTTTCATTGGTGATGGTGAATGCGATGAACCGGAAACGCTTGGTGCGATTTCACTCGCGTCCCGTGAGGGCCTCGATAATCTTGTTTTTGTCATTAATTGTAATCTTCAGCGTCTGGATGGGCCTGTTCGCGGGAATGGGAAGATTATTCAAGAATTGGAAGGCGTTTTCCGTGGTGCCGGCTGGAACGTAATCAAAGTAATCTGGGGCGAGGAATGGGATGCACTTTTGGCGAAAGATGAGCAGGGTCTTCTTCTCAAACGGATGAATGAAGTTGTTGATGGCCAGTACCAGAAGTACGTTGTTATGCCCGGAAGTTATATCCGAGAGCACTTCTTTGGTGATGAGCCAGCACTTGCTGAGATGGTTTCCCATCTTTCTGATGAAAAGCTGAAAAAACTACGGCGTGGAGGACACGACCCTGAGAAGGTCTACGCAGCGTTTCACAAAGCTGTTCATGAGCGGGATATGCCAAATCGACCTACGGTTGTGATTGCAAAAACAATTAAGGGATATGGGCTTGGCGAGGTTGGTGAGGGACGAAATGTCACGCATCAGCAGAAAAAGTTGAACGAGGAAGAATTGCGAGCCTTCCGCTCACGGTTTGGCATACCAATTTCAGACGAAGAGGTTGCAAAAGCACCGTTTTACAAGCCGGCAGAGGATTCGCCGGAAATGAAGTATCTCAGAGAACGCCGTGAGGCTCTCGGAGGATATGTTCCAACTCGTCCTGAAAAGTCTCCACGTCTTAAAACTCCGAATCTTGAAGAGTATCGGCCATTCATTGAAAAGAGTTCTGGTCGAGAGGTGTCAACGACCACAGGGGCGGTGACGCTGATGGCATCGCTGCTCAAAGATAAAACGGTTGGCAAATATATCGTGCCGATTGTGCCTGACGAATCACGGACCTTTGGCATGGATCCCTTGTTTAAGCAGTGCGGCATTTATGCGCATACGGGGCAGCTTTATGAGCCGGTGGATTCTGATCAATTGCTGTACTACAGGGAGGCCAAAGACGGTCAGATTCTTGAAGAGGGAATCACTGAAGCGGGAAGTATGTCGAGTTTCGTTGCCGCCGGAACGAGCTATTCAAGCCATGGCGTCCCAATGATTCCGATGTTTATCTACTATTCAATGTTTGGTTTTCAGCGAATAGGTGACCTGATCTGGGCCGCATGCGACATGAGGGCTCGGGGCTTCATGTTTGGTGGAACAGCGGGTCGTACGACGCTAAACGGGGAGGGTCTTCAGCACCAGGATGGCCATAGTCATCTGTTCGCAATGGCATACCCGACAGTTCGGGCTTATGACCCTGCTTACGTGTACGAGGTCGCTGTGATCATGCTTGAGGGCATGGATCGCATGTTTGCGAAAGGCGAAGATTGGATTTACTACGTCACGGTATACAACGAAAATTACGAAATGCCGTCGATGCCAGAAGGGTGTGAGGAAGGCATTCTGAAAGGAATGTATAAACTCCGAGATGTTTCAGCGAAAAAGCCAGTGTCTCGAATGCCTCACGTGAATCTTTTTGGATCGGGAGCGATATTACGGGAAGTTTTGCGGGCGGCTGACATTCTGGCTGAGTCGTGGGGCGTTCATAGTACTGTCTGGAGTGTTACGAGTTGGAAGGAATTGCGTCGCGATGCGCAAGAGGCACGTCGCTGGAACATGCTGCACCCAGAGGAGTCCCCGCAAACAAGCTATCTGGAAGAAGTTCTTGCCGATGCGGAGGGCGTCTTTGTGGCAGCGAGTGACCACGTTCGGGCCGTTCCAGAGCAACTTGACCCCTGGATTCCAGGTGGGCTTTTTGTACTTGGGACAGATGGTTTTGGGCGGAGCGAGACGCGTGAACCGTTGCGTCGGCACTTTGAAGTAGATGCCGAATGCATTGTGGTTGGAACGCTGTCCCAGTTGGCAAAGCAGGGGGCAATTGGCACTGACCGGGTTGCGAAGGCAATCAAGACCCTGGGGGTCGATCCGGATAAAATTGATCCTGCCTCCGCCTAGTTCAGTAAAGAATCATTTTTCAGCTATTCTCGTCCATTTGAACCCAAAACATCTGCTAGAATTAAAAAGAAGGTTTCGTTGTTGATTTCGGTATCAAATCGACTCGATTTGGTTGTATGGTTTACACAATTTGATTCACTGCGTGAGATAGAATGGCGACAGAATTTACCCTGCCCGACCTTGGTGAGAATATTGCTTCAGGAGACGTTGTTTCAGTCCTAGTGAAGGCTGGCGATGTCGTGGAGCCAGGACAGTCGGTGCTTGAAGTTGAGACAGACAAGGCCGTTATAGAAGTTCCCTGCCCGCCGGGCGGCGTGATACAAGAAGTACTCGTTAAAAAGGGTGAAACAGTAAACGTTGGGCAGGCATTGCTTTCCCTTGGGTCGCCAGCGTCACAGCCTGCAGCGTCGAAGCCTGCAACTGCACAACCCGTAGAGAAATCAGCCGATCCGGAAACACCATCGCCTGCAGTGAAGTCTGATGAGCCTGCAGTGGTGGAGCAGCCAGTGCTGGTTGCGAGCACGCCAGCCACCGTCGCGGCTGTAAATGGAAAAGCTGCGAATAACGCGTTACCCAGCGAAACTATCAATCCGGCCGGTCCAGCAGTTCGAAGGTTAGCACGCGAATTGGGTGTCGACCTTGCACGAGTTTCAGGGAGTGGCCCATCGGGACGGATCATCCGTGAGGATGTTGTAGCGTCAGTGCGTCGATCTGGGGGGCAGTCCGGCTCGAACTCTCAGGCAGTACGTCCTGGTGGAGACCAGGATGATTGGGGACCAATTCATCGTGAACAAATGTCACGAATGAGGAAAACTATTGCCACAAACATGGTTCGCAGCGTGGCGACTATTCCTCATCTCACGAACTTTGACGATGCTGACGTCACGGAACTTGAGCGGCTCAGGAAAGACAGTGCTACAGAATACGCAAAAACTAATGTGAAGTTGACGGCGCTTGCTTTTGTTGTGAAAGCCGTCAGCCTGTCGCTGCGTCAGCATCCTGGAGTGAATTCGTCTGTTGATATGGAGAAGGGCGAACTGATCTACAAAGACTATGTCAATATTGGGTTAGCTGTGGATACGCCTCGTGGTCTGGTGGTTCCGGTGTTGCGGGGTTGTGATCATCAATCAATCCCCCATATAGCCCAAGAGATTGCTCAGACTGCTGATAAAGCGAAAAATGCCCAATACGGAGTTGAAGATTTGCGCGGCGGCACGTTTACGATCAGTAACCTCGGTGCAATTGGTGGGACGTACTCCACGCCCATTATCAATTATCCAGAAGTTGCTATTCTTTTGGTCGGCAGATCAAGAAAACTGCCTGTCGTATACGAAGATCGCGTTGAACCGAGGCTCATGATGCCACTTTCACTATCCTACGATCATCGGGTGATCGATGGAGCGATGGCAGCACGATTTTTGAAAGAAGTTATTGGTTATCTAGAGAGCCCTGGTCGGCTCCTGTTAGCCATGTGAACATCGGAACCCCAAAGTGACCACCACCGAAGGCATTGATTCAGCAGGAACTGCGAATCTTGCGTTTCTCGAGGAACTCTTCGCTCAGTATCAGCATGATCCTGAAAGTCTCTCTGCGGACTGGCGGCAGTATTTTGATTCCCTCGTAAAGGTATCCAGCGACACACTTGGCAATGGTCATTCCTCAGGGGAGCACTTCGTCAGTACCGACAATCAATTGCAGGAGGCGTCGGCAATTGAGGGGACCAAGGGTATTCAGCCGAAAGGTTCATCAAAGCGGCCGATTGGCCAGACCGAAGAGCGAAATGATTTGCTTGAAGACGATACGATGATCACGCCAGAGGGTATTGCGACCGGTCATGCACTCGCGATTACCGAGGGTCTGGTGCAGTTGCCTGACGCTCCTGCAGGGGAAGTAAAGCCAGCTCCACTGCCTGATGAAGTGCGTCAGAGTCAAGGTAGTGACAGATTTGCATTTTTACAGGACAGGGTAGACCAACTCGTACGTGCATATCGTGTTCGTGGACATTTAACTGCGGAAATCGATCCGCTCGGTCGACCTCGGCCGGGGTTGCCAGAGTTGGACCCTGCTTTTTATGACCTCACTGAAGAGGACATGGACCGAGTCTTCTCCACGGATACGATTGAGGGCCCGCAGTCGATGTCACTGCGGCAAATCATTCGACGGTTGCACAATACATACTGTCGCTCAATCGGCGTGCAGTTCATGCATATGGATGATCTGCTCGTACGTCAGTGGCTACAGGTGCGAATGGAAGGCTGTGAGAATCGAATTCAACTTGATCGCAAACAGCAGTTGCGGATTTATCGACAGATGACCACCGCCGCCGTTTTTGAGGAATTCATCCAAAAGCGATTCCTGGGTTCAAAAAGCTTTTCACTAGAAGGTTCGGAGAGTCTCATTCCGCTCGTAGAAATGGCAATCGAGAGGGGGGCGTCACAGGATATTCAAGACGTTGTGATGGCCATGGCCCATCGTGGCAGGCTCAATGTGTTAGCGAATATCATGAGGAAAAGTCCACAAAGGATTTTTCGAGAGTTTGCTGACCTCGACCCAGAGCTACACGTTGGTCGTGGTGACGTAAAATATCATCTGGGACATTCTACCGACTACGTTGCTGAAAACGGCCGGAAAGTACATCTCACACTCTGCTTTAACCCGAGTCATCTTGAATATGTGAATCCAGTCGCGATTGGACGAATGCGTGCCCGCCAAGATCGATCAAGCGATCGAGCTCGTCAACATGGAATGGTGATCTTGATTCACGGTGATGCTGCTTTTGCCGGTGAGGGAATCATTCAGGAAACATTGAACCTGAGTGAACTTGATCCGTACTGCGTCGGTGGGACACTTCATGTGGTTGTGAATAACCAGATTGGTTTTACGACAGGTCCGCAAGAATCACGTTCTTGCGTGTACGCTACAGATGTCGCGAAGATGCTCCAGATTCCTATATTCCATGTGAATGGTGAAGATCCTGAAGCGGTAGCCCAGGTTGTAAGTTTGGCCATGGACTTTCGTAGGGAATTTCAACGCGATGTCGTTATTGACATGTATTGCTTTCGGCGACGAGGTCATAACGAGGCAGACGAGCCTGCATTTACGCAGCCTGCTCTCTACAGAGTTATTGAGCAGCAACCAAGTGTTCACGAAAGCTATCTGGAGAAACTGCTTACTCTTGGTGAGGTGTCAAGGGACGAGGCGATGCGGATTGCTGAAGAACACCGGGCTCGCTTAGATGCGGAACTGTCCGCTGCAAAACGAGACGACTATGTCCACCGTAGCGATGTTGCTGGGGTGTGGGCGTTCTATATCGGTGGGCGAGAAAAAGAAGCGGCAGATGTAGATACAGGCGTGCCGCTTGAAAAGCTCCAAGCCCTTCTTCGGCGGTTAGTTGTCTTACCGGATCGGTTCCAGCCTCACACAAAGATTCGAAAACTGCTCGATGCTCGGTTGGCTATGGCAGATGGAACGCGACCAATTGATTGGTCTGCTGCGGAGGCCTTGGCAATGGGAAGCCTTGCCGTCCAAGGACTACGGATAAGGCTATCGGGTCAGGATAGCGAGCGAGGCACGTTTAGTCACCGACATGCAGTAATACATGACCACATCACAGATGACACCTACTGTCCTCTTGCTCACCTCGCTGAAGAACAGGCCCCGGTTGAGATTTATAACAGCCCACTTTCAGAATCCGGTGTGCTCGGATTCGAGTATGGATATAGCTTGGACTGTCCTGATGGACTTGTAATGTGGGAGGCGCAGTTCGGGGACTTTGTAAACGTGGCTCAGGTCGTTATAGATCAATTTATCGTCAGTGCTGAGGATAAGTGGAATCGGCTCTCGGGCATCGTGATGCTGTTGCCCCACGGCTTCGAGGGCATGGGGCCTGAACATTCGAGCGCTAGGCTTGAAAGATTCCTTCTTCTTGCCGCAAAAGATAATATTCAAGTTGTCCAGCCGACCACGCCGGCTCAATTGTTTCACTGTCTCAGGCGACAAGTGCTTCGCATCTGGCGAAAGCCGCTGGTTGTGATGACGCCGAAGAGTTTGTTGCGTCACCCCAGATGTGTCTCTGCTCTTAGTGATCTTGCAGAGGGAAATTTTCAAAGAGTGATTCCAGATCAGTCTGGTACGCGTCCGGAGAATGTGCGAAGAGTTCTGCTGTGTAGTGGTAAAGTTTTCTACGAACTCGAAAAAAGAAGGTCCGAATTAGAGCGGTCCGACGTCTCCATCGTACGTGTGGAGCAGCTCTACCCACTTCCTCGAAAATCGTTACAGAAGGCCTTAGCAAAGTATGCCGACGGAACCCCGGTACTTTGGGTTCAAGAAGAGCCTGAAAATATGGGTGCGTGGCGTTTTCTAAGAATTCATTTTGGTGAAACGTTATTTGATAGGCTGCCATTTTCTGGAGTTTGCCGACAGAGTGCGGCGAGCCCAGCAACGGGTTCGAAGAAAAGCCATGACCTCGAACAAAGTGAGTTGCTTACGGCCGCATTTCTGAGTTAGGTTTTATGACCGGTTAGATTCCGGAGGAAAAATTGCCTGTTCATGAGGTAGCTCAACGTTGTCTACTATGCTGATACTACGAATTTAAAGCATTCAAACCAATACTTGTAAAACACTACAGCCCGGCCCCCTTTATAGTATGTAGGAATTCATGGCGATTGAATTGAAGGTTCCAGAAGTTGGTGAGTCCATCACGGAAGTGATGATTGGCGTCTGGAAAAAAAATGTTGGTGATTCAGTATCTGCGGATGAATCTGTCGTGGAAATTGAGAGTGATAAGGCAACTGTTGAACTGCCAGCTCCTTCGAATGGAGTTATTTCGGCGATCCTGAAACAGGCGGGAGAGCAGGCGGTTGTTGGTGAGATAATTGGATATCTCGAAGCTGTTTCATCGAGTCAGTCGACTCCAGCAACAACACCAGAGTCCCCGGCCTCCTCGCAGGCACAATCTGTCGATGTTCGTCATCGAGTTGGAAGTACGGTTATCGGATCGGTGCAACCATCATCAGGGGCCGGGCCTGTCATGCCAGCCGCAGCAAGAGTGTTAGGAGAAGCTGGCGTGCCTCCTCAGTCAGTTTCCGGAAGTGGTCCTGGCCAGCGTGTTACAAAAGCTGATGCCACATCTGCAGTGTCTGCACCTCCTTCGTCGACGATTGCAGCTGTGAGCAGTGAGCCACAACCCGTAATGACTGGGACGACCGCAATCTCTTCATCAGAAACGAGTCGAAGCGAGCGACCGGTTCTTATGAGCCCGATGCGGCGACGGATTGCGGAGCGGCTTGTCGAGGCTCAGCACCAGGCTGCCTTACTGACAACGTTCAATGAAGTCGATATGACCGCGGTTATGGAACTCCGGAAAAAGTTTAAGGACAACTTTGTTGATCGCCATGGTGTAAAACTCGGCTTCATGTCTTTTTTTGTTAGGGCGGCCGTTGAAGCGTTACACGCGGTTCCGCAAGTCAATGCGGAATTCCGTGATCCTCACATTGTGTATCGAGATTTTTGTGATATCGGAATCGCAGTTGGCGGGGGTAAGGGCCTCGTTGTTCCGGTTCTCCGTAATGCCGAGCAGATGAATTTTGCCCAAATCGAGCAGTCAATTGGAGATTTTGCACAGCGGGCGGCCAACAACAAAGTCAAACTTGAGGAACTTCAGGGCGGAACCTTCACTATTTCGAATGGTGGGGTTTACGGATCTATGCTTAGCACACCAATTATCAACCCGCCGCAGAGTGGCATTCTTGGTTTGCACGCAATTCAAGAGAGGCCAGTTGCTGTGAATGGAGAGGTAGTGGTTCGGCCAATGATGTACGTCGCATTGTCATACGATCATCGAATAGTTGATGGCCGAGAAGCAGTCACTTTTTTAAAGCGCATAAAGGAAATGATCGAAGACCCTACGCGGCTTATGTTGGAGTGTTAGATTCGGGCCAAAACTATTTTTCTTCATATGATTTTCATCCTTCTTTTGCATTAACTCATTTGTGAGATTTTGTTCCGTGGATGAAAAAGCTCGAGTCACACGAGCAACTGATCGAACAAGAGTTCTTCTTTTATGGATTGTTTCGAGGATATAGATGACACATGATTTAGTCGTACTTGGGGCTGGGCCAGGTGGGTATGTGGCTGCAATACGTGCAGCCCAACTCGGCATGAATGTGGCAATTGTTGAGAAGGAAGACCGTTTTGGCGGAACGTGCCTTCGCGTAGGCTGTATACCATCCAAGGCGCTTTTGGAGTCGAGTCACAAATACGAGATTGCTACCGGTGAACTTAGCCAGCACGGCGTTGTTACACAGGGTGTATCACTCGATTTGGCAGTCATGATGAAGCGAAAAGCGGATGTTGTGCAGACATTATCGAAAGGCATTGAAGCTCTTTTAGCCAAAAATAAGGTTGTGAAAATTAAGGGAACTGGTCGTCTTGCGGGCGTGGGTCGTGTCCATGTGACGAGTGCGAATGGTTCTGTAACGGAAGTCTCTGCACAACGAATCATTCTCGCTGTTGGTAGCCGCAGTGTGATTCTTCCCGGTATTGAATGTGACGGCAGTCGAGTCGGTACAAGTACTGAGGCGCTGTCTTATGCAGAGGTGCCAAAGCATCTTGTAGTTATTGGTGGTGGCTACATTGGCCTTGAGTTGGGAAGTGTCTGGCGTCGTCTGGGTTCAAAAGTGACAGTCCTTGAATATTCTGATCGAATTCTCACTGGTATTGATAGTGAGATAGCATCAGATGCACTTGTGCTGTTCAGGAAGCAGGGTCTTGATATCCAGCTGGGCGTCAAGGTTCTCTCAGCTAAAGCGGTGGATGAAGCTTGTGTTGTTCAGGCTGAGGGCCGTGAAGCAATGCACTGTGATCGTGTTTTGGCAGCCACAGGAAGAAAGCCAGCCACGTCCGATATTGGCCTTGAGACGGTCGGACTCTCTACAGATGAGCGTGGGTGGATTCAGGTCGATGAGCAGTATCGGACCACAGCTCCAGGCGTGTATGCAATAGGAGACTGTATTCCTGGTCCAATGCTCGCGCACAAAGCCGAGGAAGATGGGGTTGCATGTGTTGAGGCGATGCAATCTGGGTGGTGCCATGTAAATTATGGTCTTGTTCCAGCTGTCGTTTTCACGCACCCGGAGATTGCCACGGTTGGACGAACTGAAGAGCAATTAAAATCTGACGGCGTGATTTACAACAAAGGCATTTTTCCATTTCGAGCGAATGGGAGAGCCCGAACTATCAACGACATCACAGGTAAGGTGAAGTTGTTGGCGGATGCCAAAACTGATGCAGTACTCGGTGTTCATATTATGGGTCCCGCTGCTGGTGATCTTATCGGTGAGGCTGCTGCGGCTATGAATTTCGGGGCTTCTTCAGAGGATATTGCCCGAGTTTGTCATGCTCATCCAACACTGCCGGAGGCATTAAAAGAAGCCGCTTTAGCTGTGGATGGACGTGCAATTCATGCTTAATTGGTAAGGGAAGATGTCAGGCCTGAGATGGTAGACTTTCGATCGCGTAAGTTTGTGCGCCCGTAGCTCAGTTGGATAGAGCAGCGGACTTCTAATCCGCAGGTCACAGGTTCGAATCCTGTCGGGCGTACTTCAATTCATGAAGGCCGTCGGAGTCCGCTCCGGCGGCCTTTTTCTGTTTCAGCTCTGTCGCCCAAAGTGCCACTGCCTGAAGCGGAGTGGGATAGTGCAAAATCGAGCAATCGGCATTCGTGATAAGCAGGCTGCTTTTCGAAGTGTTCTGCTGCCTGCCCTCACGCGATCCGCGATAGTTTTAAAGGGTCTGCCATGCTTGAGAGTTTGAATAGAGAGAAATTCGAAAAGCATCAACTGAAGTGAAGTTTACTCTTTGTGCCGTTTGTATTTGCTATTAATTTTTCGTGAGACGACTGCACGTGCTGATTTGTACACAGAAAGCTGCGAGTTTAATCGAAGCATGTCTTTTGGCAGTTGTTTTTAGGAAAGGCTGTCTAAGAGCTATCCTTGCGGCTGGCTTGAAACAACCGTGATCGAAATGCCAGAACAATTACTTGTTCCAAAGATCAGAATAATCCGAGATAAAAATCTTTTTCAGATAATGAACGATGGTAGACAGAATGAGTTTCATAGACCTAAACCTTTCGTAATATGATTATCGAAAAGAGAAAAGTTTCTTTCTACCTCAGAGTTGATGGGATGCGAATTCGTTAACTTCCCTACAAAAAGAACGGAGAGAAGGGGGGCGACCATTCTCTATTTGATTGAAGAAGTTTCCGGCGTGAATGTTTCATCGTTGTATTTGTTCGGCACAGTAAGGGAACGAATCAACGTGATAAGCAGCGATTTCAGAATAACTTGTAATAAGAGTGGTGGCGTGAAATCCATTCATAGTCATTCGTGTTAATGGTATGATGATGTTGATGGCACACTGGCCAGAAATAGTCCATGAGTCGTAGTAGGTAATTGCTGTGACGCGAGTCATTCGTGATTTTAAAAAGAGGAGTGCTAGAGTTATCAAATTTTCAGATTCTGTAGAGGGTGCATTGAATGAATTGCGAGCAGCTGTGCAGAATGCACCAGTGTCTAGTCGGCTTTCTGACGAACGTTTTGACGTAACCCATGAGACCTTTGAGCGTTCAAGTAGCCAGCAGCAACTTGTGCTGCAGACGTTGAAGGATTTGATTGATTCACACGAAGACTCATCAGGGTCCTTGAGGGTCCTGAGTGTAGGGTGTGGCAGTGGAATACTTGACAATCAGTTGATATCGGCACTTGCGTCATCTGCTGGAACTTTCGAATATACAGGGGTCGATCCAAACCCGGTTGCCTGTCATCGCTTCCGTGAAGATTTCAAAAAGCTTGGTTTGCCAAACGTCAAGCTCAAGGTCAAGACAGAGACTGTTGAGGCATTAAATATCAACGAGCCTTTTGATGTTATTCAGTTGACCCACGCTCTTTATTATTTCAAGGATCCTGCTGATACGCTTGAAAAGCTAAGAAGACTGCTGGCTCCAGGTGGTAAGTTGATAATTGTACATGCTCCTAACGAGTGCCTTAATCAGCTGTCAGAATGCTTCTGGTCGCACCATGCTGAACAAGGCATCTGGTTCAGTAAGTGCCTGGAAGAACACCTTGTAAAGCAAGATATCGAGTTTACCTCTCATAGAATACATGGAGAAGTTGACGTCACTCGTTGTTTTGAGGAGGGTTGTCCTCACGGTGAAAAACTGCTTGACTTTATCACTCAAAGTGATTGCCAAGAGTCTGATGCAGAAGTGCGAGCGAGGTGCTTGCACTTCCTGAAAAAAATTAGTCGTGTTGATGGAGAGAGCCTTAAGGTAGAGCATCCCGCTGATGTCTTTGTTGTGATGTAAGTTCGTCAGCTGATATGTGGTCCTGGAAAATAGCGTCATATCAGTGAGTTCGATAATAGAATTCAGCCGTCAAATCCTGTCCGTTTAAGTCCAACCGTCTGTTCCAATCAGTGCAGTGTCTTGTTGTTTTGGCCAAATGATTTTCACGATAGGTAGGGAAAAATGGCCAAAGAAAGTTCGCTCAGTTGCCCATCTCTATCGTCTGTGAATTGTTCGAATAATCCTCACGTGACGATTGCTTGTTTGTCACTGGAGGTTGCTGACAATGAGTATGCCTGTCTGGTGAATGTGCTTTCGGATGATGAGAAAGAGCGATCGTTGCGGCGAGTACCTGAGGTCAGACGAAGAGCTGTTGTAAGTAGAGGCCGTCTTAGGGTTTTACTTGGTTGTTTGATTGGAGTTCCACCAGAGGAAGTCTCGCTTGCTATAGGACACTTTGGAAAGCCGTATCTAAGTGATCCTCGTCAGCGAAGTATCCAATTCAATGTTGCCCATTCAATGGATGAAGCAGTTATTGCTCTTTCACGTCAGTGCACGATTGGTGTTGATGTGGAAAAACGAAAGACAACACACGACAAAAGCTGGGCTCGCCTTATGGCCCCCACGATTCTCTCAGAAATTGAAATGAAGCAGCGAGTCGGAGTGTCTGATGGATTGAGACCGGAGGAGATACTTGATTGTTGGGTCGCGAAGGAGGCGGTTCTCAAGGCGATTGGTACCGGCATAGGCGACAAACTTCGGGCATGTCAACTGCCATCGGATCTTCCGGAATTCAGAATGAGTGTTGATTCAGCTGTTTCTTCATGCCGCCTCGCCCCTGTGGTATTTAAGCAGCAGAACTTTTTTTCAGGCGATGGGATCGGCACCGCTCTTATCGATTTCAGTGAAGGAACTCACCTTGCAATAGCATGTCCGGGACAGGTCTGTGAACTTGCAGTGCGGAGTTTCGATCGTGTTCTTCAGGACGGCTTAGCGGAAGACTGACCCTTTCGGACACGAGGCATGTTTCTTGTGTGGGATACTTATGAACCACGCGTCGGTAGCACCCAAATATTTGTGGGTAGAATGCGGAAATAACAGCTTAAATCCCCGGAGCAGCCATGTGTTAAGACAGGTGGTTGCAGGCAGATAGGAGAAGTTTTTAGGAAAGGGAGGTGAATCGTGCCAATAGTTGACGATCCCTTACAAGAACGTTTTGTAAATGACTTTTTTGGCTGACCATGATATCGGATAGCTTTTGGTGAGAGTACTTAGGTTTTCGTTCCACCTGTGTATCCTTTTGTTGACAATACTTTTCTTTCGTATTGGAAATGCTGCGTCTCCGCAGCCTAGTGAGTTGAATACCGATCGTGATGCGTTTACTCCCTCAACGTTCACGATTCGTCCCGGGTTTGCTCTCAATGAGATGTCTCATGTGTATATTCAGAATCGTGATGGTAATCCAACCAATAACTATCCTGAGTATATTTGTCGTATTGGTGCCAATGACATTTTTGAGTGGCGGCTCGGCGTCAATTATTCCGTTGGTTCACAGGGTAATGTCGTGACAAGTGTTGAGGCGGGTGAATTACCGGTTGGTGGTGGTGCACTATACGAATCAAACTTTCTTTACGGTTTCAAATTAGCTACGACAGATCAGGATGGCCTCATTCCACAGAGTTGTTTCATTATGGAAGCAACCACCCCCATGTATGGAGAAGAATTCGGGACAGAGCCCGTCGCCACAATAGTTTGCGGCTGGCAATTACCGGAAAAAGTACGAATTGATACGGCTATGCGTTATGCGTATGCAGAGGATGCAGAAGCATGGTTCAGTCGATGGGCCCCATCAGTTGTTGCACGTATCCCTTTGACGAATCGATTGGAAGTGCATGCAGAGTATTTTGGGACATTTACCCAGGGCCTTAGCCATGATGTAAGCCGCTCATTTTTTAGCCCCGGCACACACCTCGTTATTCACGAGAATCTTGAAATTGGTCTGCGTGTAGGGTGGGGAATGACTGCGGCAGCTGCTAATTTTTTCTCAGATGCTGGCCTTGCGATACGGTATTGATTGCTTTCTTGCAATATATTCTTTAGAGTTCGGGCGTTCTTTACGTGTTACCGTACGGGGAGTTTCCGCAATGGCTATCTGCAAGTCTGTGTTCGTCGTCCGTTTTTGTTTCATCGGTGTTTTCATTTTTGCTTCCTCTTTTGTTCGAGGAGATGATTTGTGGAATACCTACTCGGGGCGTGACGGTGCAGGGCATGGGAAAAATGTGGTGTTGATAAGTGGTGATGAAGAATACCGAAGTGAGGAGGCGCTTTCTCAATTAGGAAAAATTCTCTCAACACGGCATGGTTTTGACTGCGTCGTCCTTTATGCAATTGATGAAGAGTCGGGCGAAATTGCTCCTAATGAGCAGGAGAATATCCCTGGGCTCGAAGCTCTCGGGAATGCAGACTTAATGGTGATTGCAACACGCTTTCGAAATCTTCCCGACGAGCAGATGAAAGAAATTGATGACTATTTGCGAAGTGGCCGACCAGTCATTGGTATGCGGACTGCGACGCACGCCTTTAAGGTGCCAAAAGACAGCCCCTATGCTCATTACAGCTTTAATTATGACGGTGACAAGCAGGGCTGGACGCAAGGGTTTGGTCGGTCGGTCTTGGGAGAGACATGGATTAGTCATCATGGGCATCATAAGCATGAAAGTACACGGGGTATTCTTGCCCCTGAAGCAAAGGGACACCCGATACTTCGGGGTGTCGAGAATGGTGACATTTGGGGTCCAACGGATGTCTATGGTGTGCGTTTGCCACTGCCAGCAGGCAGTACGCCGCTCGTGCTTGGGCAGGTACTTGAAAATATGGACCCCAAATCAGACCCAGTACAAGGCATGCAGAAGAATGGAAAGAAAAACATTGCCAAAAACGATCCAATGATGCCAGTAGCGTGGGTCAAGACGTACTCTATTGAGGGTGGGAATCGCGGAAAAGTTTTCACAACGACAATGGGTGCTTCAACAGATCTAGTTTCAGAGGGTGTCCGTCGAATGATTATAAATGCCTGCTACTGGGCAGTTGGCCTTGAGGACAAAATTTCTGGGGATCTCGATGTGGATATTGTTGGGAATTTCGAGCCAACAATGTATGGGTTTCGGAAAGGCAAAACTGCCGGAATAACTCCAGACGATCTGCGTTGATCGATATTCAATTGAGCCGCTTAATCCAGATGTTCCGAAACTTTACTGGGCTGCCATGATCCTGAAGAAACAGGGGCCCTTTTCCTGTTTCGTGCAAAGTCTGCTCAACTTTTTTCAAATGAGTTGTGACTCCATGCTTGTAAGGAATGTATGGAGAGCGTGGTTCAGTGAAGGTCACACCATCTTGTACCAGTTTACCATTAAGCCACGCTTTAAGAGTGCCTGGGGATTGGATCGAGCCGTTGGCATGTCTCCTTGGTGCGATGAAGCGGATGTCGTAGACCTGCCATTCCCCCGTGGAGCGGGAAGCATTCACAAAGGGTTTTGTGAAGCGGTAGAGGCTGCCCTCGTCTTGCTGAGTAATTTTTTTTACACCAAATGAGTCATAAATTTGCATTTCGTAGTGCCCATGAATGTAGAGCCCACTATTTCCATGCGCCAGTGCAGAGGTCATGAATTCAGCGTGAATGTCGGCATCCTGAAAAATCTCAGTGGAGATAACATGATTTACATGACGAGGGCTTCGGGTAGCCGTCAGAACACCATTTTCTTCAGTCCAGTCAATCGGCTCACCGTTCATTGCAGTAAATTGTGGTTCAATATTCCTTCCGAGAAGAACGATTGCGTCTTCAGGTGGTTGGGCAGGTAAGGCACGCTGGTCAGGATGAAAGTCAGCCAAGATTTGGTTGTTTTTCAAAACAGGTTGCATGTGTTTTGGTGTTTGTGAAACCATATTATTTTGAAGTGTTCTGTCTGCAAAGTCTGCAAACTGATCCCAGTCAAACTGCAAGAGATCATGTTTTCCATCACGAATATGGTAGCCGATTGTTTTGCCGATCGAAGTATTCACAGGCGGCATTACTCGAGTGCCGAGCCCCTGAAGGTTGTAGAGTTCGTAGGCGGGGTTTGCGGCAATAGCTGCAAGGAACTCGCCCCTTGGATCTGCCCAGCGATCATTTTGAGCGCTCGCCACATAAAGTGGTCGTGGAGCAATCATTGCAAGTAGTGAATGCTGGTCGCAGGGGAGCTCATTTTCACGACCTGCAAATGTAGCCAGCTTCGGACAGAACCAGTGCGGGAATCTATTTGTGATTGCTTCAATTGATTCACCATAATTCCGTCGGGAGAGTGCCGCACCACCACAGCCAGAGTCATTCGAAATGACCATCGCAAAGCGTTGGTCACAAGCTCCTGCCCAAAGTGCGGCCTTTCCGAGCCGAGAGTGCCCCAGAACAATGACCCGATCAGGATCAACCTCGGGCAGCGTCAGAAGCCAGTCAAGAACCCGGGAGAGCCCCCATGCCCATGCGCCAAGAGCTCCTGGTTCATCATTCGGGATGTTTTTACCAATTGGCCTGCCAAGAGATTCCATAATGCTGGTGTCGCGACCATTCCTGTAATCAGGGAAGAAATCACCACAGTGGGCTGTGGCTAATCCATAGCCACGAGTCAGCATTGATTGAACCGGAAATCGTTGACTTTTGGTCCCGCGAGAAGCCTCTGTCGCACGATTGTTCCCCTCTTTTGAAATGACCCAGTTCTCCGTTATTTTGATATCTTCATCGGGGACCTCTGCTTGGTTGCCGAGAAAGTTAAGTTTTAGGAAAACAGGTACTTTTTTCTTTGATTTTGGTACGTACAAGAGCACGTTGGTTGTAGGTGCGTTCTCCGTCGTGCCCATCTTCAGAGATGCTTGAATCCGTACACCTGTTGTATCACCGTATTTTTTTTCAATACGTTTTTCTTTGCCAAGAACTGAAACTTCAACAGCTGGTAACCGACACCCATAGGTGAATGTCTCAAGCAATTTGAATTGGAACGGACGAACTGTTTTCTCCCAGTCTGAACTGGAAAGAGCCAGTTCTTCATTGGGACCCAGAAGAAGATTGGGCAGGCTGTAACTTCTTACTGCTGTCTCATCATAATTAGGTGTTGATTGTGCGAGTCCAAAGGTGGTTTCCGACACCAAAGTCAGTGTCAACGCATGGAGAAAAATACACCGTACAGAAAATCCAAAAGCCTTATTTTTCATGGGAAAATATTTCGGATAAGTGAAGACTTACCTGTTCGGCAGCAGCTCTTCGTGATCTGTTCTGTATCTACAGCTTGTTAGAAAAATTACGTATTTTCCCAAAAAATCACACTATTGAACGGTATCGATTTTCCGAAGATGAAGGCCTGCTGCAATGAATGCCACAGCGCTTGAGAGAAAGTTGATGCCAATAAAAATTCCAAGTAGCATGCCTGCTTCCAGAGGGCTACTCGTTAAAAGAATGACACTTAAAATGCCAGTAATGATTCCGTCGAGCAAAAGCCATCCCCAGGGAAATCCTTCTCGGACCGTGAATGCGGCTGCTAGCTTCGCTACCGCTTCGAACGCGAGTAAAAAACCAAGAAACAGAACCAGAGCCTCGACGCCTGCCTCGGGTAGTACCAGCATTCCTATGCCAGCCATTGTTGAGAGACCACCGCATACGAGTGTTATCCAGAAACCTCTCCACGTATAGGTACCAACCGCCATTGCTACTTGTGAAACTCCTGCTACGAGCAGGCTGATACCGCAAAATACAGCAACCACTTTTGCTGCGACCCACGGCGTCATAAGAGCAAGGGTGCCAAGGGCTGCAAGAATCCCGCCGAGGATGAGACACCATGTTGCAATTCGGGAAACGCTAGGTGACTCGGTATCCATTAAAATACTCCTGAAACGGATTGGAAATTGAACGGGAAAACAGAGAGATCAGGACTTAGATCATAATTGCTCGGTGCCGTCTTTGCTTCTGAAATCTCACCGAGTACTTTTTTAAGCCGAAAATCATGATTATGGACCAATTCATAGACTTTTTTGTCATGGTAGGCCCGATTGCGTGGTAAGAAATATGTGAGGTCCGTTGCTGTTCAAGAGGTCCGTTGCTACCGTCGAAATATGGATAATGCCGAAGAAACGTCTGCTTCAAAGGGTCGCGAGCTCAATCGCAATGCTCTAGGAGTACATCAGTCAGAAGAAGCCGAGGCAACAGTTCTTTCCGACAACGAATCGCGAGTTCATGCCCCGAAGTCAGTAAATGAGCTAGGAAAGCTTCTCGAGGGCAGGCAGCTTGGTGATTATCGCCTCGACAAATTTGTTGGTGGCGGCGGTATGGGGGCCGTCTTTAAAGCACTCGATACAACACTTGACCGGATCGTTGCCGTTAAAGTCTTGGCGGGACATCAATCAGCTGATGAGGAAATGCTTAAGCGTTTCCGG
>JAQWMC010000005.1 GCA_029246985.1 Pirellulales bacterium | reverse complement strand
CGGCTGGGTGCTATGGAGAGACGTTGCTGACTTGCCGGAGGAACTTGTTTTTCACGTCCGCTATCTAGGAGGCGACATGCCTACCTTCCAGATCAATTTTTCGCGTCCTGCAGGCCAAGTGATCGCACAATACTTTGACTTTGTGCGATTCGGCAGGGCTGGCTACACAGCCATTCATGGCAGTTCTCATGAGATTGCACAGTACTGCGCGAAAGAAATTGGGAGTGTTGATGGTTTTGAAATAATTCATGACGGGGCTCCGGCGAAAGGCATTCCTGCTGTCGTCTGGACTCAAGCCGAAGGCTCTGATCATGGCTTCTCGCTGTATGATCTGGCAGACCGACTTCGGATGCGTGGATGGCAAGTTCCCGCCTACCCCTTTACCGGGAAACTTGCTCACAAAGCATTCCAGCGTATTCTAGTAAAACGGGGTTTTACTAGGGAGATGGCCGATCTTTTACTGGCTGACATAAAACATGCTATCGCTTATCTACGTCTCCACCCTCAGAAGGCGATCCCCTCCCCTGCTCCACAAGGCTCCTACAACCATCTTTGATGGCGACTGGACTCCCAGGACATGAAGGTCAGTTGCTCAATTCCGAAGTCATTCGTCAGATTTCGACTGGGCAATGAGAGAATCTACAAGAGACAAGAGCGTCTCAGCTTTAAAGGGAATCAAAAGAACTTTTCGTAGTTCGTCTGTCTTCGCCTCATCGATGAAAAACTGTTTTCGTTGCCGACTTCCAATCATGAGAACAGGCACCCGCGTTAGATAACGGTCCTTCGAAAACGAATTGAAGAGTTTGATTGCAGGCTCTTGCATAATCTGCGCACTTACAAGAAGTAGGTCTGGTCGAGGCCATGTCTTGAATCGCATCAACGCCCGCTCAGGATCCTGTGTAATGAGCGCACGATACCCTCGGTCCATGAAAAACTTCTGGAGAGAATCCTGGCTTTTACCAGCAGCCTCAACGATCATGACGGTGTGCTTTGACACCTTTGACTCATTAGAATGAGTTGCGACCATTTCCCCCACCCCTCGCGGACGACGCCACTGGGAAAACACATGTCTTCAGAAAAGAAAAGAGGCGCCGGTCGGAGTCGAACCGACGATGGCGGATTTGCAATCCGCTGCCTTAGCCACTTGGCTACGGCGCCTTATTCTGTGTAACGCTATTGCAAGAGTGACGATTAGGTCAAGACTGCCAGAAAAATCGATCATTCGTTCAACGCGAGTGAGTCGCATGGAAACGAATGTGTGGATCATCCACACCCTCGGCTTTCGTTATCGGCAGCCGCGCACAACTTCTTGATGATGTTTTCCCCGAACATTCGCCAGCAGGAGTGGTTTGATCATGTATTTCTCGCTATGATCGGCAGGAAACGATGGCTGACTGCTTTCTTTCAAGGAGATGAGATATTTCTGCCTCCTGACGCCTGTTTAACTCTGCTGGAAAGTTTCATGACAGAAGCAACGTGTGATATCGGCCTGATCGGCCTGGCTGTGATGGGTGAGAATTTGGCTCTGAACATCGCGAGCCGAGGGTTTCGTATCGCCGTTTACAACAGAACAACAAGTGTTACCGATGCTTTTACTGCGGGACGCGGCAACCAGGAACATGTTGTTGGCTGTCACTCACTTGTAGACCTTGTTGCTGCTCTGAAGGCACCTCGAAAGATCATGCTGATGGTGAAAGCGGGGCCAGCGGTCGATCACATCATTGAGACACTCATCCCTCTGCTGCACTCCGGTGATGTCCTCATCGATGGAGGAAACACCCAATACAGTGATACGGAGCGGAGAACCAAACAAGTCGAAGCAGCTGGGCTCCTCTACGTTGGCACCGGTGTTTCCGGTGGAGAAGAAGGTGCGCTCAAGGGCCCGAGCCTCATGCCTGGTGGCTCAGCAGCGGCATGGCCACTGATTAAACCAATTTTTCAATCAATTTCAGCCCATGTTGGACCAAACCATGATGTGCCGTGCTGTGAGTGGGTTGGCCCACGAGGTGCCGGGCATTATGTAAAAATGGTGCACAACGGCATCGAATACGGCGACATGCAACTGATCTGTGAAGCCTATTGGCTACTCAAACATGCCGCGGGGCTCGACAACGACGCGTTAGCTCATGTCTTTGACCAGTGGAACCAAAGTGAGCTTGATAGCTATCTGATTGAAATCACACGTGATATTTTCACCGCACATGACCCGGACGGCAGATCGGGGAGCTTTCTTGTTGACAACATTCTTGATCGAGCGGGCGCAAAGGGCACCGGCAAGTGGATGAGCCAGCTCGCCTTGGACCTTGGGGTCCCAAGCACACTTGTGACCGAAGCTGTCTATGCTCGCTGTCTGTCTGCCGAAAAAGATGCTCGGGGGCGTGCAAGCAGCATTCTCAGCGGACCGAAGCAACCACCACTCGAAAACCCAAACGTGTTTGTCGAGCAGGTTCGTCAAGCCCTCTATGCATCAAAAATAGCGAGTTATGCTCAGGGATTTGCTCAACTTGCAGCGGCAGCAAAAGAACATGACTGGAAGCTTGATTACAAGTCTATTGCAATGCTTTGGCGAGGTGGATGTATTATCCGTGCACAATTTCTTGACCGAATCGCTTCGGCCTACAGCGAGAATCCATCACTTGAAAACCTCATGCTTGCTCCCTACTTCTCGACTGCTCTTACCGAAAGCCAAACCGCGTGGCGCACGGTTGTTTCAACGGCTGCAGCACACGGCATACCCACACCAGCCCTCATGACAGCACTGGCATATTTCGATGGATATCGAAGTTCTCACTTGCCGGCGAATCTCCTTCAGGCGCAACGAGATTACTTCGGCGCTCACACGTATGAGCGAACGGACAAAAAGGGCTCGTTCCACAGTGAATGGCTTGAACTCCGCAGGCCGGTGTCGTAATTCCTGACAACTCTTACCAGAAAAAAATAATGAAACACGACTATCTTGACGCACTCTTCGGTCTCTCTGGCCAGACAGCGATTGTTGTTGGCGGCACTGGTGTGCTAGGAGGCGCTCTTGCCGACGGGCTCGCCGCAGCTGGTGCGTTTGTTGTCGTTGCTGGCCGAAATGCAGAACGTGGTGAGGCTCGAGTTTCTGCCATTCGAGAAGCCGGAGGAGATGGATGCTTCCTCGCTGTGGACGCCGTTGAGAGGAAGAGCATCGAGAATCTTTTATCGAAAACTCTCGACACACGTGACCGGGCTGACATCCTCGTTAACTGCGCTGGAGTCAATTCGTCCATTCCTTATGAAGAAATACCCGATGATGACTGGGATCGCGTCCTGAACACCAATCTTAAGAGCACGCATATCGGTTGCCAGATTTTTGGCAGCCACATGGCCACTGCTGGTGGCGGAGCGATCCTCAATATAGGCAGTGTTTCAGCCGACAAACCTCTCTCGAAGGTCTTTGCTTATTCGGCCTCAAAAGCTGCTGTTGTAAATTACACGCAGAATGTGGCGAGAGAATTTGCTACGAAAGATGTCCGCGTGAACGTCTTGTGCCCCGGCTTTTTCCCGGCTGAACAAAACAGGAAAATCCTTTCTCCTGAAAGAATTTCACAGATCATGGGCCAAACACCCATGGATCGCTTTGGCAACCCCGACGAACTCATTGGCGCTGCCATTCTGCTTTGTAGCAGGAACGCGGGCAGTTTCATTACAGGCACGAGCATCTACGTAGACGGCGGGTTTACCGGAATGCGTATCTAGGCGACACACGAAGACCTCGTCAAAGACTTCAGTGAGACCTTCTTCGATCGAATACACTACCGGAACCCTCTGAAGCTCAACCGACCCTTCGCACCTTTTCAGAACACGAACTGATGCCGCACACCTTTGTTATCTTTGGCGCGTCTGGCGATCTTACAAGTCGTAAATTGGTACCCGCTCTTTACAACCTCATGCGGGCTGGCCTTTTACCAGAAGAGACGAAGATCGTTGGCTTTTCACGGACAAAAATGTCTGACGGCGAGTGGAGAGCAAGCCTGCGTGAGTCGACAAAACAACATGCTGGCGGAGAACCATTTTCACAAGAGGCCTGGAACACCTTTGAACCAATTATTCACTATCAACCTGGTGATATTGAAAGCACGGCAGACTTTGAAAAGCTTCAGCAGCGGCTTTGCTCCCTCGAAGAAGGAAACCCGACGCCTCGGGTCTACTATCTTGCTACCGCACCGCGTTTCTACACCCCTGCAATTGCTGCGCTCGGCAACCTCAATATGGCCTCGGAGGATCATGGCGATCGTCGCATCGTTATTGAAAAACCATTCGGGACTGACCTTGTTACTGCTCAGGCATTGAACAACTACATTCACACTGTATTTAAAGAATCTCAGGTCTACCGTATCGACCACTACCTCGGAAAAGAATCTGTTCAAAACATTCTGGCACTGCGGTTTGCAAACACAATCTTTGAACCCATCTGGAACCGTCGCTATATCGATCATGTTCAGATTACGGTCGCAGAAGAAGTGCCTGTTGGTCGACGAGGCAGCTACTACGACTCAGCCGGCGTGCTCCGTGACATGTTCCAAAACCACCTCCTGCAATTGCTGATGGTCACTGCGATGGAAGCGCCGGTACGGTTCAACGCCGATGCCGTCCGTAATGAAAAAGTTAAAGTACTTGACGCAATTCGACCTCTTACACTTGAGCAGGTAGCTGATGCCAGTATTCGTGGGCAATACTCGGGCTATCTCGAAGAGCCTGGTGTGCGTCCCGGAAGTAACACCGCAACTTTTGGAGCAGTCCGACTCGAAGTAGACAACTGGCGGTGGCAGGGAGTCCCCTTCTATCTGCGGAGTGGCAAAGCAATGAGTTGCCGAACGACACAAATTGTCATTGGCTTTCGCCAGCCGCCGCTTGAACTCTTTGCATGTGACAATTCCCAAGCACAACGAGAAGCTAATCGCCTTGTTATTCAGATCCAACCGGCAGAGGGCATACAACTGCACTTCCACACAAAAGTACCTGGAGACGGCATGCGACTAAGGCTCACTGACCTTGAATTCAGCTACTCGCGTGAATTCTCGGGGAGGCTTCCGGAGGCTTACGAGCCACTTCTTTTAGATTGCATGACGGGCGACGCAAGCCTCTTTGCACGCTCTGATGAAGTGGAAAAGTCCTGGGGAATCATCGATCCGTTCGTACGTGCCTGGAGCAGCGACACCACGCCTCCCATCCCAAACTATCAGCCAGGAGACTGGGGACCTGCCGCTAGCAATGCCTGGATGCATGAACAGGGGCAAAGCTGGTTTGATCTATGCCCTGTTCTGAGATAAACGCAATGCTTCTGAGCCCACCAGAAAATCGACCTCGGCAACAAAAACTCAAAATTGGTTCTTTGTCGCTTGATTCCCAGATTGTCCAGGCGGCACTTTCTGGATATAGCGATCTTCCCATGAGGGTGATGGCACGACGCTTCGGAGCTTCATACACGCTTTGTGAGGTTATGCTCGACCAGTTTCTTGCAAGAGTGGGCACCAGCCGCAAGAATCTTGCCCGACTTGCAATCGCTGATGAAGAGCACCCTGTCGGTGGACAACTCATGGGCGCGAACCCAGACGACTTTGCACCAGCCGCCCGCCGACTTGTTGAAGCGGGCTTTGACTGTATCGACATCAACTTTGGGTGCCCGGTCAAAAAAGTCCTCGGACGCTGCCGCGGTGGCTTCCTGCTAAGCACGCCAGATACGGCGCTCGAAATTGTGTCCCGTGTTCGAGAAGCTGTACCGGCAAACCTCCCAGTCACCCTCAAAATGCGTCGCGGCATTGACGACTCACAAGATAGCCAAGATAAGTTTTTTACCATTTTCGACGGCGCCTTTTCTCGTGGAGTCTCGGCTATTACTGTGCATGGCCGAAGCGTTATGCAGCGGTACAACGGGCCAAGTAATTGGGATTTCCTGGCAGCCGTGAAACGTCACGCCGGTGACCGCATCGTCCTCGGCTCAGGGGATCTTTTTTCAGCCCCCGCATGCCTGTCCATGCTTGCCCACACCGGCGTGGATGGCGTAACCATAGCCCGAGGTGCTATCGGAAACCCTTGGATCTTTCAGCAAACGCACGATTTGCTCAACGGCCAGTCGCCCGAAGACATTCGGCCGCCTGGAATTCTGTCGCAACGAGATGTACTTTCGGAACACTTCCGGCTTGCTGTAGAGCTTCATGGTGAGCAACTCGCCGGGCGAACGATGAGAAAATTTGCGATCAAGTACGCCAAACTCCACCCAGATTCACTCTCCGTAAGAAATGCATTTATTGCTGCAAAAAACTTGGATGATTGGCAGGCAGTCTTATCGAAATACTACGGCAAGGATGGGCCTGGCAGAGATCCTTCAGAAGATATCGACGAAACGATAGAAGAGTGACCACCCAGCCAGCTAGCGAATCACAAACGATCCGGGGACACACAGGGACACACAGGGGCGCGGTGGTCTACCAAGATGAGACCGATTGGGATTTGAAACGGGCAAAGCCATCTGGATTTTTTTTCGCTATCGAACTTCGTTTCGAAGCGAGCCTGCTCCGGACGGCTGTCTACAATCAATCAACCCCGAGTAGACATCACTGCCGAGACACGTCAGCGGGAAATCTCTACCCGCACGCATTACCAGATTCAACCTGACAATACGCGATGCAGTATTGATGCCACAGACTTTCATGTTGGCGGTAGAACTACCATGGTGGCCGGGTGCAGCTTTCTGGTGCTTTCGAATATTCCTTATTATTCACACCGTGAGGGCCTTTCGCAGCGAATAGATCGGCACAAACAGCCCTGAGTACGGTCACCGACGGGCGAAGGTATCCAGCGACACGCTTCTGATGGGGGCTACTAGCAAGAGCCCGTCGCTCGGGATACTCTCTTGGCAATGGCGGAGGTATGCTCGACACACCGCCGGTCTACTAGGGAGGAAGCGAAGCAATGAGTCACTTGGTGAGTTGTCGTCAAGTGGTGTTTATTGGGATCGCCGTCCTTGTGACCTCCACCTCGTTTGCGTCAGGCCCCGAAGACGAATGGAAGCTACGGCCACTCAGCTACAACAATCCTGGCCTGGAGGTCGATCTGGGAGTTGGGCTCTGGGCGTGGCCGCTGCCGATGGATTTCGATCGGGACGGGGACCTTGACCTTGTCGTGTCTTGTCCTGATAAGCCATCCAACGGACTCTGGTTTTTTGAGAATCCGTCGCAGAATCCTGCTGTTGCAATGCCTGTATTCAATCCTGCGATACGTATTGGGCCGACCGACCAAAACGTGCAGATGAGCATGGTGGATGGCGAGCCGCGGGTACTCCGTGAAAACATCGCATACCCGGACTTCCGAACGACGGGAACAGCGGATAAGGGTGGGACAGTGATCTACCCCAACGCACGCTTTCATCCCGGCAACACGCGTGGCCGGATGTGGCGATATGTCGACGGGGAAGGAGATGGCGATCAAGAGCTAGTTGTTGGTATCGGCGACTGGAGTGACTACGGGTGGGACCAGGCCTACGACGGAAAAGGACGCTGGCGAAACGGTCCACTTCATGGATGGGTTTACCTGATAGAGAACGTCGGCGGAATTTTCACCAACACCCCGCAGAAAATTCTTGCAGGCGGTTCACCGATTGATGTCTACGGCTGGCCGAGTCCGAACTTCGCAGACTTCGATGGCGATGGCGACCTTGACCTGATCTGCGGAGAGTTTCTCGACGGCTTCACTTACTTCCGTAATGTGGGTACGCGGCAAGAGCCACGATACGGCTCAGGCTTCAAACTCATTGCTGATGATGGACGCCCACTCTCAATGCATCTACAGATGATCACGCCCACTGCCATCGATTGGGATGCCGACGGTGACGTTGACCTTATCGTAGGGGACGAGGATGGTCGGGTAGCCTTCGTTGAGAATGTGACTTTTACTTCGAATGGGACACCACTGTTTCGTCAGCCAGTCTACTTTCGGCAGCTAGCTGACCAGCTAAAGTTTGGAGCACTCTCAACACCATATGCTCATGATTGGGACAGGGATGGCGATGAAGATCTCCTCTGCGGCAACACCGCGGGCAACATCGCGATATTCACCAATCTCAATGGGACAGGGACAAAGTGGTCAGCGCCGGAGCTTCTCACAGTCGACGGCCGCACGTTTCGCGTGATGGCTGGACCATCAGGTTCCATTCAGGGGCCAGCAGAAGCGAAGTGGGGCTACACCACCCTTTCAGTTGCCGATTGGGATGGCGACGGTCGCGATGACATTCTCTACAACTCGATCTGGCCGCGTATCCAGCTACTTCGCAACACCACTGAGGGACTCCGGGAAGAGCCACTCCCCTTCTGGACCCGTGAGCGACCGCCAGTCTGGTAC
>JAQWMC010000004.1 GCA_029246985.1 Pirellulales bacterium | reverse complement strand
GTTTAAGAGAATGTGTCGGTCAGTTCCAATACGAACCTCACCACTTGCGGTATCGCCAAGTGGCTCTTCTCGAACGTCGTAACCCAATTCGCATGCTAATTGGATTGCTTCTGCTAAAAGTCCTAGGGTGTCAACCATTTTCTTAATGCTGTGTTATCCACGCCACAAGTGAATCAATGCTGATGATTTATGGCCAGCCTGCCGGAAGCCCTAATTCCTCCCGACGCTCAGACGCAGCACGACGGTACTCAACATATTTGGCACGTTGTTCTGGCGTCGTCCTATCAAGAATCCGATTTTTGAACCAGTCATTACGGTCACCTTGCGACTGACTTGCCCATGACGAACGACCACTACTCTGACCATCTTTCTGCTGTTCTTTTCTCTGCTGACCGCTTCCTGAACTTTCCTGAGCCGCACGAGCAGCACGAGCCTCCGAGAATGCCTTACTCATCAAATCTGATTGACGAATCTGTTGATCAAGCACCCGCTGCCGCTGGACGGGAGACGCATTAAAGTAGTCATCTATTCGCTGACGCATGGATGAATAGAAGACATTGCCTCCACCCCGATACAACTCACGACGCACGTCAGAAGGCAGACCTTCCATTTTTGTTCGTACTTGTTCCATCGACTGCACGAATGCTCTTGCTTCAGTTTGCGTCGAAGGCCCACCGTCCGACAGATAACGCTTCCTAGCCTCTTCCTGGATTTCACGAATTTCAACGACCCGGGGGTCATTCGAGTAATCACGAGGCCCAAGGAGAAAGTAAGCAGAAATGACGATGACAACTGTCGCGAGAGAAATAACGGTTAGCCAACGTTTCATGGCAACCGACTTCCCAACCATCTTTTTTCGAGAAGAACTTTTCACAGATTACTTGTTCTCCACATGGCCATCGAGATAAAGAAAATTGCGAGCTCCATCTGGAACACTCCAGCTGCTGCCATCATCGGGATTGTTATAGTCCGTCACGGAACTCCCAAAGAGCGAGCTTCCACCACCATGGAAGGGAGCAAATTCGTATAAAATCCAAAGTTTTGATGAAGCTAGATTGGCTCCGCTGCGCCGGGATGAAAGCGCTTCCACACGAGTCTTTCCCCTTATCTTGTATCGAGCGTTGAGGTCTGTTGTAGTAAGCCGCCGCTGTGGATACTCGTAACTGGTTCCTTCGAACGCCATGTTCCCGGTCGTGTACTCTGCTGGTTTCTGTGAATCTGGTATTGAAGCAAGAGCATTTTGAGCATTTTGAACTGGCTGAGAGGATGGGTCACGAGCAAAGTAGTTCAGGTCTGATGCACACCGAAAAGTACCCTTTTGGTTTTCGACATATGGGCCAAGTTGGGAAACAATCGTCGGATAAAGAGGACGACTACCGCTTGTATAGAATGTGGGCTCAAGGCTTGGCATCTGAGCCGCCACTGGGAACTTTCCCCTCGTCACCCGGTCAAGATACATGTTAAACGCGATGCCAAGCTGCTTGAAGTTTGATTTACAGGCAATACGACGTGCCGCCTCACGTGAATTTTGTACCGCTGGAAGCAACAAACCGATCATAAGCCCGATGATCGCAATGACCACTAATAACTCAATGAGCGTAAAAGCTTTTCGTTTCATTCAACGCAACTCCTTAAGGATGGACGATATGTTCGCCTAATCCGCCCATTCGGTAAACCTGAACTGGCAACACAAGCATATCTTGCCGGAAACCCAGAAGGGAACACTTATAGAATTCAGAGCATCGATACGGAACGGATAAACTTGAGCGACTCACAGTGACTTCAACGGTCAAGTGGCAAAAAATGTTCACTTCTATCGAAATGAAGTGCTCACGAGAGATCGTCGATGAAAGGTTTAAAGGCGTTTTGACTTTAAAAAACGGTTTTAACAGCCTTTTTGGTACTTGCCTTTCATTTTGTTGGAATATTTATGCACATAGCCGGCCACACGCCTGACGCACCCCATCCAAGGGGTGGTTCTGTCGACCCGTCGGCCGCGATCTCGCCATCAGCGTCCGAGATCGAATCCCTTAAGGCACAACTCCTCGAAGCTCGGAAACAGGCCACTTTGGGAGAACTTCTTGGAACGACAACGCACGAATTCAACAACGCCTTGACGACCATTCTCAATTACGCGCGGCTCGGCTTGAGGCATCCAGACAAAGAAACCCGTGACAAAGCCCTCAATCGTATTCTTTCTGCCAGCACTCGAGCAGCGAAAATAACAGCGAGTGTTCTTTCAATGTCGCGTAGTCATCGATCATCCAATCGCATGGAACCGGTGAACCTTGTAAGCCTGACTGAAGAAGTACTCGTCTTGCTTGAGCGTGAGATGATGAAATACCGAGTACAAGTCGAGCGAGAATTTTCAGAAGTCCCTAAAGTCTTAGCCAACCCAGGCCAACTTCAACAGGTCCTCTTGAACCTCTTGGTCAATGCCCGACAGGCAATGCCCAATGGTGGACGTCTCATCCTTCGTATTGCCACGACCCCGGCCAGACAATCAGTGAGTCTGCTCGTTCGAGATACAGGCTGTGGTATGTCTCGAGAAGTTATGCAAAAAATGTTTGATGCGAACTTTTCGACAAAAGCAGGCCCTGATGAAACGGGTAAGGGAGGCACTGGCCTCGGGCTCACCGCCTGCCGAGAGATAATCGAATCACATAAAGGTCGGATACGCGTAGAAAGTAGCATTGGTAAGGGGACGGGTATCACTATCCGTTTTCCATCTCTTCGGCCAGTCGCTGCAGCAGGATAGCCTGAAATTGATATTCCCTCTGCTCTTGGAATATCAAGAGTTCATTCAGATTTCTCCTTTTTTCGCCACTCGCGATAAAGCATGTATCCACAGCCACATATCGAAACCGTTGCAGCCGACGCAAGGGTCCAAAGAGGAACAATACGTTTGGGCTTCACTGTTGAAGGATCAATCGCAGAATCTGCAAGGTCAATCTCTTCAAGCCCAGATTGTCGACGCCACCGTTCGACAGTCGACTGCCGGCGCCCTATGAAGCGACCTTCAATTTGACTCTGTCGGACATCAAACTTTGGGCGGATAAGACCCAAGCCGACGAGTGCCATGAATGAGAACATGAGCCCCCATAACCAAGGGCTATCAATCAGCTTAAAGACAGGGGATGGGGTGTCATCGTTCTCCATTAGTCAACCTTCGTTTGCGATGCTGCGTTATGAAGTACGACACCGTGCCACGGCAACACCTTGAACTAACACATGCCCGGCCAACGAAGTCGTACATCTCGCCCGGCATACAATGCTCCGTCGCCAAGCGATTCTTGGATCCTTAACAATTGGTTGTACTTTGCTACCCGATCACTACGCGATGCTGACCCTGTTTTTATCTGTCCCGTCGATAAACCAACCGCCAAGTCTGCGATCGTGGCATCTTCTGTCTCACCGCTACGATGGCTGGCAATTGATGTATAGCCTGAGCGGTGGGCAAGCATTACTGCAGCAGTTGTCTCGGTAAGTGTGCCGATCTGATTTACTTTAACAAGGATGCTATTGGCGATACCTTCAGCAATACCACGGCCAAGTCTCTCTGAATTCGTAACAAAAAGATCATCACCGACAAGTTGGACTTTGTCACCAATCTTATCACTGATAATTTTCCAGCCTTCCCAGTCATCTTCGGAGAATCCATCCTCGATAGACATGATTGGATACTTTCCGGCCAAGTCAGTAAGAAACGCTGCCATTCCTGCTGAATCCAGGGCTTTCCCTTCAATCGAGTAGGTGCCGGCGTCTTCGTCGTATAACTCTGTCGCTGCAACATCCAACGCGATGGCAATCTGTGAGCCAGGTTGGTACCCAGCATTACCAATCGCCGTGAGTATGACTTCGAGCGCTTCAGTACAACTCCCGATTTGTGGCGCAAAGCCACCCTCATCGCAAACAGATGTAGCAAGGCCTTTCTCACTAAGCACCTTCTTAAGAGCATGGAACGTTTCGACGCCAGCACGCAATGCATCATCAAAGGTATCGAAACCCAACGGCATTACCATGAATTCCTGAACATCGAGCGGATTATCTGCGTGCGCCCCTCCATTGATGATATTCATCATGGGAGCAGGAAGAAGCCTTGCCGTCGTGCCACCAAGATAGCGATACAACGGAACGCCACAGTGTTCAGCAGCGGCATGAGCTGTTGCTAATGAAACTCCTAGTATTGCATTGGCGCCAAGGGTTTTTTTGTTTGACGTTCCATCCATCTCAAGCATCCGCATATCGATGCCAGTTTGATCAAGTGCATCGCACCCCTCGAGTTCCTCAGCAATCCGATTATTCACGTTCTCAACAGCCTCAAGAACGCCCTTGCCGAGGTACGTACTGTTGTCGCCGTCTCTCTTCTCCCATGCCTCGTGAACACCCGTACTCGCACCAGAAGGCACAGCGGCTCGTCCGAATGTTCCATCGGCAAGACACACGTCAACCTCAACTGTAGGGTTCCCGCGACTGTCAAGAATCTGGCGGGCATGAACGTCAACAATCGTGGACATAGTTGGGGAACTCCTCAGGATTCGAAATGTGTCAGCTTCAAAACAATCAACAACATCGTATTGTGGCAACCGCAGACTCTCACGCAAGGGCATGATCGAAACTGTGTATGCGTACTCATAGTCGCCGCAGGATCATGGAGAAAAAACCTCTTTGACGTACTGGCAAAGTCGTCATTTCTTTAGCCACCACAACCGTATCAAGTCGCACAACCGCTACGAACGAGGCCTCTCTCCGGCCGTGACAACAATTCCTGCGATTGTCTGGGTATCTTCCCAAACTATTCGACGGTAAAAAAGGATGTGGCTCTGCCGGGCACTCTCCAAAGGACAATCTTTTAATGTTTACAGGTCTCGTGCAATACCTCGGGAAGATCAAACGCCTCGCCCATGAACCACCCGGCATACGGCTTGCTGTAGACGCAGGCCCCTTGGCTCAGGGGACACAGATTGGTGATAGTATTTGCACAAATGGCTGCTGTCTGTCAGTAGTACAAACCGAAGGAGATACGCTTGAGTTTCAACTCGGACCTGAAACATTACAACGTACAAATTTTGGAACCTGTAAAGTAGGTGATCGAGTTAACCTTGAGCGATCTCTCACACTCCAGAACCGACTCGACGGTCACCTTGTCACAGGCCATATCGATGGCCTGGGTATCCTTGGAGAGCAAATTCAGGAACAGGATTGGGTCACATGTCGATTCACATGCCCAAAAAACTTGCTGGCCCAATTGGCAGCAAAGGGATCAATAGCTGTTGATGGAGTAAGCCTGACTGTTGTCGATGTCAATGAGACATCTTTTAGCGTCGCTCTTATTCCACACACTCTAAGGAACACCACCTTGGGAGAGCTCGCTGTTGGAGACGAGGTAAATCTCGAAACTGACCTTCTTTCTAAATATGTCTGCCGTTGGCTGGAAGCACGTTCATGAAAAAAACAAGCCGGGGACGACCAAAGACAGGGCATAAAAAACGATCTGGCAGAAAGCGTCAGGATGACCAACGTACAACTACTGGAACTGCAACGAGTGAACAAAGCGTCGTAACTAAAAGCGCCACTCGGCAAACTACTGCCTACCTGAAAAAGCTTTTCTCCGAAGTTGGCTTTTCAATTGATACGAAAAAAGGGCAAAACTTTCTTGTTGACTTAAATCTGCTCGACCTTCTTGAGAGGACAGCTGACATACAACCTGACGATATCGTCCTCGAGGTCGGCAGTGGCACTGCCGCACTCACGGAACGGCTCGCTCGATCAGCATTTCGGGTGGTCACAATTGAAATTGACAGTCGACTCGCAACACTGGCTCAAGAACGGCTTATCGACGCTGACAACGTCCACCTCGTTAACACAGACGTTTTAGCCAGCAAAAACAAGTTGTCGCCCCGCGTTCTTAGTGCGTTGGATGAAGCCGAGAAACAACGGCAAGCCGCGGGGAAAAAGGGGCGATTCCTTCTTGTCGCAAATCTTCCCTATTGCGTCGCTACACCTGTCATCTCAAATCTATTGCTATCGAAGCCGTTTGCTTCTGCAACCGTAACCGTTCAATACGAAATGGCTGATCGCATGACCGCTTCAGCCGGCCATCATTCTTACAATGCGCTTTCCATCTGGATTGGCTCACAATGCCGTAGTGAAATTATCCGAAGCCTTCCACCTGCCGCATTCTGGCCTCGACCAAAGGTCGATTCAGCAATTGTTCGCCTAGAAGTAGATGAACATCGACGGGCACAGATCTCTGACCTATCACGGTTTCATACGTTTGTCCGTGATATCTTTTGCCATCGCAGGAAGGTGCTACGTGGTGTTCTCTTGACTTTGGCAGGAGGGAAGAAAAGCCCCGACGCGGTACAACGAATCGATCGGCTGTACGAGACCTTTGGACTTGAAAAAAATATTCGCGCCGAGTCGATAGACCCTGATACCTTCGTACAACTCGAACACGAGTTTTCACGACCGTGATACTTTTAGATGAAGTTGAATGAGAGCAATTAAGACAATGGTCGTAGTCGCACCCCCTCAAGAAATATCCTCGTCATTGACGTATTGGGATATTCCTAAAATCTGGCAACCACAACCAAGATATGTCATACTTACGCGGTATGAAGAAAGTGTCCTATTATGAAATTTATTGAAATGACCGGCCATGCATTAATGAGCATGATCGAACCGGATGAGGTTTCACCAGATAAACTCCAGCAAGTTGGGCTCACCGACACCTGCCTTGTCCGCGTGAACGAACAAGGTGATGTTGAGGTGAGACGACATGACCGGTGGGACCTTATTGGGGGCCTTCTTGGTGGATTTGCTCAACGGGCAGAACGTGCCAGCGGGCGTACGTGGGCCTGAAAAGTGTTGGATCATCCGTGTTATACGGGGCTGGTCAGGACGAAAATATCGATTACACCAACTTCCCCGCTATACTTTCTTGCTGACGGGAAGTTTCTGCCGACTCAAGAGAGAGTCGAAGAAATCCAAGCGGTTTTCAACACTAGTGTCGCCGGATGCGTCACGAAAGTTTCACTAAGGAAGTGGAGCAAGCCGTAATGTGCCTAGGCCAGGCGGGCCATCGTTCACCAATAACTGATACCTTGCTGACCGGCATGAGTTCTCCTTTGCCGTGGCAGTTGGTCCGGAGAGCCTTCTACACGTGAATCCGACCCCTTTACCCGAAGGTTCCTTCGCACCAACCATCGTTGACCTTTTGCGTCAGCGAGCGGCATATCGCCCTCATGACAGAGCTTTCACATTCCTCGTCGATGGGGAAAATGAAGAACTGAACATCACATACGCCGAACTTGACCAAAGAGCTCGAACTATTGGTGCGTGGTTGATGGACCAAGGCATGTCAGGCAAACGAGTCCTGCTGCTCTATCCTTCAGGCCTTGATTTTATTGCTGCATTCATGGGCTGCCTCTACGGGGGCGCAATTGCCGTTCCCGCATATCCTCCACGAAAAAATCGCTCTGTTGAACGGATTGAGGCTATTGCAGCTGACGCGAATGCCTCTGTTGCGCTCACTACCCGAGATGTCCTTGACCGGTTCGAGTCTCTCAAAGCCTCCGCACCGAGCCTTGAACATCTTGTATGGCAGGTCAATGATGAACTCGATCAATCATGGTCGAATCGGTGGAATCGTCCTGACATCAATGGTGGCACACTCGCTTTCCTGCAGTACACAAGCGGTTCTACTGGCACGCCGAAGGGCGTCATGCTAAGCCATGAAAACCTGTTGCACAATTCACTCCGTATCATGCAAGCCTTCGAGATTACCCGAAGTCAATCAGGGGTCTTTTGGCTACCAAGTTTTCATGACATGGGACTTATAGGAGGAATCCTTGTTCCGCTTTATGGTGGCAAATTTAACGTCCTGATGTCCCCGGTTGCATTCCTCCAAAAACCACTTCGTTGGCTGCAAGCAATTGCCAAATACAGGGCGACAATTAGTGGTGGCCCAAACTTTGCCTACGAACTCTGTGTCCGAAAAACAACTCCCGAGCAGAGAGCATCTCTCGATCTGTCCAGTTGGTCACTCGCATTTAATGGCGCCGAGCCAGTTCGGGCTGAGACGATGAAAGCATTCTCTGAGGCTTTTGCAGTTAGTGGCTTCCGAAACGAGGCCTTTTATCCGTGCTATGGATTAGCAGAGAGCACATTGATGGTAACCGGCGGCATGAAGTTCGAGCCACCAGTCATTCATCGTTTTGATCCGCTGTCAGTAGAGACTGGAAGTGTCACAATCAACGAAAACTCTTCTCCCGACGCTCGACAATTTGTTGGCAGTGGACGGGAACTGGATGGACAAGATGTTTTGATTGTCGACCCACAAACATTTGAGCCACTTCCACCTGATCGGGTTGGTGAGATCTGGGTCAGCGGCCCAAGTGTTGCACAGGGCTACTGGAATCGTGCTGACGAAACCAAATCGACGTTTCAAGCAATGCTGAAACTGCCTGCAACCACAGCAGGCCACGTTGGACGATGGAAGCCCAACCCAGGGCCGTACATGCGGACTGGAGACTTAGGTTTTTTTGATAATGGGGAACTTTTTGTCACCGGCCGTCTCAAAGATCTGATAATCATCCGGGGAAGAAATCATTATCCTCAAGACCTTGAACATTGTGCAGAGGAAGCAAGTGGCCTTGTCCGGGCGGGCTGTGTTGCAGCATTTGCTGTCGAAATAGACGGCCGAGAACGAGTCGTCGTCGTTGCAGAACTGGAACGAGGCAAGCGAGACAAGGAGGATGTTCTAGCCGCATTTGATGCCATTCGTAAGCGTCTTGCTACAGAGCACGAAGTTGCGACGGAAGCTATCGTATTAGTACGACCAAACAGTATTCCCAAAACATCAAGCGGGAAGATTCAGAGACATGCGTGCCGACGTCAATTCTTAGATGGGTCACTCGTTGTTATCGAACAGTACATTAGTTGGCTGGAATCAACCAAAGAGGCTTCTTCACCCGAGACTCCAAGGCTTGCACGACAGCGACCCCTCGGAGAGCCCTCCCGCGGCCATAGACCAAACAGAGAACTTCCAAGTGAAGTTACCCAAACTGTCTTTGAGCATGTCCGAAGAATAGCTAAGGAACGTGCCGGCAACCTTACGCTAGACACAAACATCGTCGAACTTGGCCTCGACTCACTTGAACGAATGGAAATTGTTTCAAGTCTCGAGGAAGCATTTGGTGCACGCTTTCCTGAACAGGTCTTGCCCACCATCGAAACATGTCGTGAAGTCACAGAGGCAATTCTTGACCACATGCCACTTGAGGGGAATAAACATTCGCATTCTGCCCGTGTCGTGGCAGAGATCACCCCGGACTCGTACGACATCGCACAATTCCCGGAAGTAAGGGCCCTACAACAGAATTTCGCAATGGTTCGGAATGCTGGCCTCCAAAACCCTTATTTTAGTGTTCACGAGGGCAAAACAACCGACAAGACAATGATCGATGGCCGTGAATTCATCAGCTGGGCATCCTATAACTATTTAGGAATGTCAGGCGACCCAGCTGTGACTGCGGCGGCAAAGGACGCCCTTGACCATTATGGCACGAGTGTTTCGGCGAGTCGGCTTGTCTCTGGCGAAAAAACGATTCATCAAGAACTTGAAGGAGCATTTGCTGACTTCATCGGCACCGAAGATGCCGTCACAATGGTTGGGGGACACGCAACAAACGAAACAGTTATTGGCCATGTGGTTGGCCCAGGTGATCTCGTACTGCACGATGCATTTGCTCATAACAGTCTGCTTCAGGGTGCAATACTCTCAGGCGCTCGTCGAAGGCCATTTCCTCACAATGACTATGAGGCAGCAGAATCCATGCTTGCGGAACTTCGGAGCCAATACCGACGTGTTCTCGTTGTCATTGAGGGCATCTATAGTATGGACGGTGACTTCGCTGATCTGCCTCAATTCATTGGTCTTGCAAAACGACACAAGTCACTTCTTATGGTGGACGAGGCCCACTCTCTCGGTGTGATGGGCCCTACTGGACGGGGCATTGGCGAGCACTTCGGAGTGAATCCAAAAGACGTTGACATTTGGATGGCGACGTTATCAAAAGCATTTGGCAGTTGTGGTGGGCTTATCGCCGGATCTTCCACGCTCATTGAGTGGCTGAAATACACGGTCCCAGGTTTCGTCTACTCGATTGGTCTGCCACCACCAGCCGCGGGTGCTGCGTTGGGAGCTCTGC
>JAQWMC010000029.1 GCA_029246985.1 Pirellulales bacterium | reverse complement strand
AGTATTAAACGTATTCTGAAAACTCACATAGTCGAGCTCATACCTATCTTCAAGCTGGACAAAACGTGGCCCCAGAGCATAGGTGAGTCGTGTTGACCCCTTTCGTCTTCCCAATTTTTTTCGAAGCGTGAGTGCAACTCCAGCAGACTGGATCTGTGTTGCATTTTTTTGGAAGAGATTCTGAGTTATCACATGATCGGGCTGCGGACTGTCGGTTGTGGTTTCAAGGGAAACAGTAGTTCCTGAACTACCACCAGTACCACCACCGCCACCGCCACCGCCCCCAGCACCACCTCCAGCCAGGGATGTTTCGAATGTAAACGTCTGAGTCGGCGAATTGACCGCGAATTCACTGGATGTCCCAAAAGTTTGTTCCTGCTTGCCAAGCTGGAAATAGGAAATGTTGACGCCCCGGCCTCCATACGACCAACCACCCTCATATCGATTTCCCCATGCCATCTTTGTTCGCATCCAACTCGTATTAAGATCAAGTCGAAGTGGATCTGATCCAACTTCAAAAAGGGTGGTATTGGATGAAATATTATCAAGCGTATTAACTTCTGTCTGTGTTCCGTCCTCTGTCGTCTGAACAACAATCGGATTGTCCCGTGAAAATTCCAAAAAGTCGTTATTGAGATCAACAATTGTAAACGGAGATATTGGTTGCGTCGGAATAATTGCAGTTCCGTTTGCAGTTTCAGCTGTCCGCACAGTTCGAGGAATTGTAATACCCCAGTACAGACGATCGTACTTAAAGTAGATACCATCTTCATCGCGTTCATACATGTTGTATGAACCTAAATCGGGTGGTGCGAATAGCTGGAAGTCGTAGAAGTCCTGATCCGGTAGCAATGGCATCCAGTCGCTGGCAGTCGTTCTAGATACCCACGGACCAGACATACCCGTCATTGCCACGCTCAGCATCACGGTCACAGCAACTCGCGAAAACTTCGTGATACGTCGCAAAAAAAGCTTCTGAATAACCATTGCTCATTCGTCCCAAGGATCAGTATCCAAATCGATCCACACCTGCGGATTCTCCTCTGGTATCGGTCCTAACGATCATTCGCATTGACTAAAGTTGAGAAACAATGACGATTATTCCAGAGGGAAACCTCACTATCCCACCTGCCTTACCATTCCGTAACTATTTCTCCCACGGAACAAGAGGAAGGAAGCCTGCTAAGGTAAAACGATATAGACCCCCAGAGAAAAATTGCCATGCGGACTTTATTAATGCCACTTTCAGTTCTTGCCCACCTTGCCATAGCTACGATTCTCTCTGTTTCTGCAGCCGACCCGACACCGCCTGCAAAGCCTCTTGAGTCTTCGCCGTTCCTGCGTCTTCATCGTAATGAGGCTGGGGGCCCAGTTGCCCTCGAAACCGCTATTGTGCGATACAACCTCGGGAAGAACCCGTCTGACCAGCTCACTCATGTGGATTTGATTGCTGCTGTACATATTGGTGAAAAAAATTACTTTTCAACTCTGAACAGGCTTTTTGAAACATACGATGCTGTTCTCTATGAGTTAGTTGCTCCACCAAATGCACGAATTCCACAAGCTGGCGGCAAGCCTTCTGGAGCAATTGGCACTGCCCAGCAAGGGCTCACAAGATTGCTAGGGCTCCAGTTCCAACTCGACCAGATAAATTACAAGCCGCGAAACTTTGTCCACGCAGACCTATCACCCAGACAGTTTAGTGCTGCGATGCAGCGTAGGGGGGAATCATGGTGGACCATGTTTTCAAAAGTAATGCAGGAAAGCATGGATCGGGCGAACGGAGACGGAGAGAAAAAATCCCCAGACCTTTCATTCGGTGATCTCTTTGGCATTGTTTTTGGATCAAATAGAGAACTCCGTATGAAACGACTACTCGCAGAGCAGTTTTCGGACATGGAAGTATTGACCACAGCCTTTGGCGGAGAAGACGGGTCATCCTTAATTACAGACCGAAATACCGCTGCTTTATCTGTTCTCAGACAACAATTACAAAAAGGGGTGAAGTCGGTAGCCATTTTCTATGGCGCTGCGCACATGCACGACTTTGACCAGAGACTCCGCAAAGATTTCAATCTTGAGCCAACCGAAACTGTTTGGCTCGAAGCGTGGAATCTCAGAGACCCTACTCAGCAGCCCAAATAAATACCGTCTTATCGAGGAAACGCTTCTGCCATTACAAGAGGATGTGCACTGCGAGAAGCGTTGCTTCCGATCACATTCATGTCATTCTGAACATCGTCAACATACTGACGAAGTGAGGCTAAAAGTTCTTCGTACCCCATGGAGGAAACGGTTTGCCCAACTGGATCAAACTCAATTTCACCACGGTATCCAGACTCAACAAGGAGACGAAGTAACCCGGTGAGTGGAAGATCTCCGACACCGGGGGGCAACCTCTCATAGCCGGAAGAAATTCCACTGGTCCTATCAGCAACTGAGATGATTTTGATTCGTTCAAGCACAGACCTATTGCGATGGAAAGAAATCAACTCTTCGGAACACGACCAGAGATCGATTGCTAAGCCAATATTTGGGCAGTCAGAGGCTTCAAGTATCGCAAGGGCATCGCCCAACGTTGTTAAGAAACTGGCTTCGTCCTGCGACGGCTTCATGACAAGGGTAACCCCGGCTGCTTCAGCGGCCGGAGCAAGCTCCGCAATCGCAAGCCGTATCAGACGCCGAGCATGCGAGAGCGTATGCCCGGCACGCGATCCCGTCCGTAAGACAACAAGCGGGCAGTCCAGTTGCTCAGCAAGATCGATAGCCTCGTAAGCATCCTCAAGGCTTTCCTGAAACGTCTGGCCTTCACTCCCAGTAAAGCCTCCTGGCCACTGAATAGAAGAAACCCGTACGCCAGCACTATCCAGAAGTTCTCTCGCTTCACAGAGATACAAATCTGATAACTTTGGTCGCCACAGTGAGATCGCATCAAAACCATGCTCGGTGTAATGGCAAAGTTCTTCCGCAAGACCCCATCGCAGCGTCGCTAGTTGACTAACCGCAATCCGCAACGATGTCGAGGAAAGCATAGGCAGGTATTCTCCAGAATTGGGCATGCCACCTGATGTATGAATAGTATATTCACCCTACACGTGACGATACGTAGAACAGAGTTGAATAACGAGCGGTCGGACAGACTTAATTTGGCACACCGATAAATTAAGAACTCTTCAAACCGAAGCGAAAAGTATGGTCACCTGAACGCCGAACTGTCTATAGAAAATTTATGCAGCAGCTAAACGTTTTCAGGAATCGGATTTCCTTGGGCAAATAGCCCTTTTCCAATCCTTTCATGAAGTCATGAAAGCACTCGAACAGTTCATTTTTTTTCTAGCCCTGCACTTGACAAAAGCACCAGCCAAAATGGTGACTTCTCATATGAAAATGGACCGACGGTATTATTGATGCATGAGATCAATACACACAAGCTTTCCGGCACCACGAACATAAAGATATCCATGAGCCACAACGGGCGCCGCCCAGCATGGTGGATTCAACAATGTGTCTCCTGACTGACTATCCTCAAGTTCACAGCGGCTAATAATTTCACACGTCGTCCTGGAAGCTTTGATAAGGAGCAATTCACCAAACTCACTCAGAACAATCAGCACGTCGTCAACGAGTGCACAACCTGCTCGGCCAAGCCCCGGCTCTTTCCAACGCAATTCTCCGGTCTCCCAATCGGCACAAACAAATAAGGCATCACCAGAATTACGGCCTGTCGTGCCATAGACATACCCCTCGTGCAGTACTGGAGTTGCCCAATGGCACCGCAATGAATTCCTGTGACGGCTACGGGGAGGGTCGCGGCGACGTTCAACGAACAAATCATTCTCAATACCGAGGAGCACACTCCCCGGACCATATGTTTCAGACAAAAGCACTTCATCCCCATGAACAACAGGGGTAGCAGCAACAACACTAAACAATTCTTCTGCTCGCCAAAAAAAGGAATCTTTTACAGCCCCAGATTCTGGGTCAATGAGTAACAGTCGGTCGCGCATCCAGGCAAGCAAGCGAACTTCTCCATCGAATGTCTTCAGTAGAGGAGTACTATAACTCGCTAATTCACTACTTGTTCGCCAGATTTCTCTCCCGTTCTCAATATCAAATGCAACCAAACCACTATCAAAGCCTTTCACAAGATCAAGCCGCTGCGGATTAGCTGGAGATTCACCTCTGGCACTTCCACCAACCTGAACAATGACGAGTTTGCTTTGTGAGCCTGAAGTTTTCTGATAGATAACAGGCGACGCGCCCACACCAAAGAAATTGGGAACAACGTGAAACTCTTTTCCTGTCTCAACCTTCCACTGGAGGCTTCCGTCTACCTGCCGACGGCACGCCAACATGCCTTCTGCACCATATGTAATAACACAGTCATCGCAGAGTATTGGAGATGACCGCGGCCCCCCATCGTACCCGAACATATCAACATAGCCCGTTGGACTCATTTTCTCCCATAGTATTTCACCCGTTTCTGCTTTGAGACATCGCAACCGCTCCTCACCTGCTATCCGATCAAAAACAACGGCGCGCCCTTTGGATACCGCGGGCCCACAATACCCTTCACCGAGTTCAATAGTCCAACGCACTTCGGGGCCCGTCTCCGCCCATGGCACGACTAAGCCCCGTAATTCACTCCGCCCATTTCCGGTTGGCCCTAGAAATAAAGACCAGTCTTCACCAGGTCTCGACCATAATGAATGCTGTTCATTCGTGCCCGGCTTGCTACCACCATCTCGCTCCTGAGAGATTCCATTTTCACATAAACTCACATACGCCAGAACACTGGTCAGGCACATTACAATTGTTCTCAGTAAAACCATCTCGGAGTCTTTTCCTATTCTGAACCAACCAGCCAGACTGCATCAATTCACAGTGCTACCATATTATCCCAATGAGAGTAGTCGAAAACACAATGCCTCATGACGAAAAATCGATCCGTATCGGCAAGACCGTTATCCCTGCTCACGCAATCCGCTGGCAGTTCTCCCGCAGCCAAGGGCCGGGCGGGCAACACGTCAACAAAACAAACTCACGAGCAGAGCTACGCATTGATATTCAACAAACTGATTTCCTCGCACCAGCGGTTGCCCAACGACTACGAGCTCATGCCGGCAATCGTGTCACAACAGCCGGTGAACTAGTCCTCACAAGTCAGCGGTTTCGAGAGCAGAATCGCAATATTAATGACTGCCTGGCAAAACTCTCTGCCCTACTCATAAAAGCACTCGATCTACCAAAAACTCGTCGTGCGACCCAACCAACGCGCGCATCAAAAACCAGGCGTCTGGAAAGAAAGAAACATCGAGGAGCAACTAAAAAACTCCGACGAAAAATAATGGACTAGGGCATTACAGACCGACAAGAAGCCGCCGAATGATATACTTCTATTGGACTGATTGACTATTTAGTAGAAAATTAAAATGGTTTGATTACGCTGACACGTACTGTTGTTGAGCACAGCTTTTCTTAGAGAAAACTATTATGCCATCACCGCAAGATATTGATTCCGTACTCGAAGACTGGGACTACGTCCCTGGAGAAGTAAACGCACGTCGTGTCACAGCACGTGATGGTAGAGAGCTTCTACAAATGCGGGTTGATATGGGACTCTTACAGATGGAGATCGAACTTCGTCCCGATGGCACACGTCCACATGGGGCAGAAACCTATTTTGATTACCTCGTGGGTGAAGTCGTGCGAGAAGGTGACGAATTTGAACTTTCCCAAGAGCAGTGCACAGAAGCGGACCGTGAATTCGTCCAGTACTATCATCGACGACTGTGCTGGCTGTCACTACGAGAATACGGAATGGCTGCAAAAGATGCCGACCACAGCCTTGCTTTTATGGACTTTGTTCGGGAACATTCGCCTGATGAGGAATGGATTCTTTCACACGAACAATACAGACCGTTTGTGCTCTTTCACCGGGTTCAGGCAAGTGCACTCGCTGCCCTTGATGATGATGGTCCGGAAATCGCTATTGCAGAGATTAATAAAGGTCTGGACGCATTTCATGATTTATTCCTTCAGTATGACGCTGAGGACCAATTTGAAAATGATGAACTTGTCGTCCGTCTTCGTGACATGCGGGAAAGCGTCCGTAAACGATTCGAATTAGGTGACACCCTCGATGAGCAACTTGCGGAAGCCGTCAAGTCTGAGAACTATGAATTGGCTGCAGAATTGCGAGACAAGATGCACCAAAAGCAAGTGACAGAAACAAGCGCTTCAGGTCGCTCAGAATCAATGCCCCAACGCTCTCCGCACAAGAATGGTGGTTGCTAGAGTCTCCCTGTCAATGAAATGCTGTTTGAAACTTTTTCAAACAGCATTTCAAGATAGCTGGTTCGTTATGTCAAGCTAGGGAAACCGAGCAACTCCTCAAGCCTGCGGAACGTTAAGGTGGGACGATTGGAGCAGCGATGACACCTGATCAGCGGCTGCATTTTTATTCTCAGATTGGCACGCTATCTGCACCTGATTCTTTCAGGTTTCGGTAGCCCTTTTTGGAAAAGCAGGAAGCATTCACCCGAATCAGCGACTGCTTGTTGCACGTGGAGAATTGAAACGAATGACAAATACACCACACGATATGCTTCTGGAAAACGTCGTGAATAAATCCAAGCGTCTCAAGACGTTTGATTGCAAGCAGCCTGCATCCGAAAACTACGAGATGACCATCAGCAATGAACGATGTGTCGTTCGTGCTCTCACCGTTGAAGCGATTGATGAATTATTTACTGATCGTGAGCAATTTGAAAATTGCTTAAACGACCAGAATGAGTTGGTAGAACCCCTCCTCAATTGTATTGATGATCGACAACTGCAATTTCATGGCCAACTCGCCTCTTTACCAAAATCTCAACGAAGACAACGGCTCGTTTCTTCCAGGGCGGCGTTATATGACAATTCTCATCCGTCGTAGTACAAATGTCATTGGCAATCCGGTAGATATCTCTGGAATGCACCACCTGCTCCGTTATTCACGCTCTCATTTCGTATCTCGTTTCAATGAGAGCACTCTCAAGACACGAATAGCCAAAAGTTTTTTTCATCCTCGCAGGTCTTATTGGAGTGAAAACCGGCCGATAACCAGCAAACCTACTGATAGTTTCCAGCACTTCTGAAGCAAAATCATACGTGTTTTCTACGCTTCCCCGACATATCTGATCACAGCCCTACTGCGCCTCATTCAGGAAGGCACGCAACAAAATCCGTTTGAGCATATTTCAAAACAGTTGCCCACAGCAGGCATTCCGGGCCTGCTAATTGACTGCAGACGGTCAATCGTTACGTTACGGAAAAGAGAGAACATCAGAAAATCAATAAAAACCTTTTCTGATCACGTGTCTACGGGTTACTATCCTGAACACGATCTCTATGCTCTGGAAAGGAATCTTATGACAGGCAGCTTTTTAACAAACTCCGCTTCACGCTGGCATCAAATGGCAACCGGTGTACTTGCGGACCATTCCCTTGAAAAGGAAGAAGCTCGGTCAATCCTGGATTCTTCTGATGAAGAAATTCTCGACCTTCTTGCAGCGACGTATCGGGTACGACATCATTTTTTTGCCAACACTGTCCAGCTTTTCTTTCTCATGAATGCAAAAAGCGGGCTCTGCCCAGAAGACTGCGGATATTGCTCACAATCAAAAGTTTCTGAGGCAGAAATTCCTCGATACAACTTACTCTCGGTGCCTAAGCTACTCGAAGCAGCCCGCCTCGCCAGTGAGCGACAATCTAAAACGTTTTGCATCGTCATCTCGGCCCGTGGCCCGTCAGAACGCGAAGTCGATTTCGTCTGCTCTGTAGTCCCCCAAATTAAGGAACAGTACAGCCTCAACGTGTGCGCGTGCCTTGGCTTATTAACACCAGACCAAGCGAAGAAGCTTGCAGCTGCTGGGGTTGATAAGGTGAATCACAATCTCAACACAAGCGAGAGACACTACGAAGAAGTGTGCAGCACACATACATACGCAGATCGTGTTGCAACCTTAGAGGCTTGCCGTTCAGCCGGCCTCCAACTCTGTAGTGGTGGCATCATGGGAATGGGGGAGACTGCTGATGACCTCATTGATATGGCATTTGCCCTCAGGGAAATGAATGTCGAGTCAATTCCTCTCAATTTTTTAAATTCGATTGATGGAACACCCCTTGAAGGTGTTGATGTGATCTCGCCTCGCGATTGCCTACGCGGCCTTGCGATGATGCGAATGGTAAACCCTGCTGCAGAAATCCGGATTGCTGGTGGAAGAGAGATTCACCTTGGAAGCCTACAACCTCTCGGCTTATATGCCGCCAATTCCATTTTTGTTGGTGACTATCTCACTACGGAAGGGCAGTTGCCCGAGGCTGATTACCGGATGATCAAAGAGATGGGCTTTGTTATTACAAAAGGTTCAGAAGCTGCCGAGCCAGCGCCAGTCTTGGAAGAGACAACTGGCTAAGGCCGCTTAAGCATCGCCAATAGAGACGAGCAACTCTGCCATCTCGCCAGCAGCATGGGTAAGATTTTGGCGACGGGCTTCTTCAATTCCCTCCCGAAGTGCTCGGCGAGCGTCTTCGGGCTTCTCGTATTTGACAAGGTGCTGAGCTGCCATCTGATACGCAGGCACATACGGAGGATCGCCTCTGGCAAGTTCCTGCAGGATGTCGATCGACACCTCCCACTCCCCATCTGCCTCCATAAGAAGGGCTAGACTGTAGCGAAGAAAAATATCATCAGGCTCATCTTGCAACATTGCCTCAATTTTTTGACGTCGAGATTGTGTCATTCTGCATCAGCCCCTATAGCACTTTTCAAACTGTTTCTCGTGCCACTTCAAAATGAACTCGCCCTAGCCGGAAACTACAGAAGGCAGCCCGTGTGCTTTTTCCCAGGCACTGATTTCATCCGTATACTGCAACGACAAAGAAATGTTATCAAGGCCCTCAAGAAGGCATCGCCTCAGAAACGGCTCTACCTCAAACGACCTCTGAAAAGTATTGCCATCAGAAAGAGTGCACTCGTTGAGGTCAATTCTCAATTCATACTTTCCCGCATTACTGTTTGTCCCTGCTTTCGCCAGTTCAAACAACTGTTCAACATCTTCTTCTGAAAGCCGAATGGGCAAGATGCCGTTCGAAAAACAGTTGGAGTAGAAAATATCTGCAAACGTAGGTGCAATGACACATCGAAATCCGTAATCAGCCAAAGCCCAAGGAGCATGCTCTCGACTCGAACCACAGCCAAAGTTACGCCTGGCAAGCAGAATTGTCGCTCCCTTGGCTTCAGGAAGATTGAGTTCGAACTGTGTGTTCAGAGATCCGTCTTCCAGAAGTCTCCAGTCATTAAACAAGAACTGACCAAAACCAGTCCGCTCAATTCGTTTCAGAAACTGCTTTGGAATTATTTGATCCGTGTCAACATTCGCGCGGTCCATTGCGACCACAATACCTGAATGCAAAGTAAATGACTGCACAAAAAACCCTTTCAATTAAGATACCGAGACAATCCGGTCCGCTATCGATATTTCCATTCTCGGATATCCACAAAACGTCCTTCAACTGCAGCGGCAGCTGCCATCGCCGGTGAAACGAGATGTGTGCGACCACCCTTCCCTTGTCTACCCTCGAAATTTCGATTACTCGTTGAGGCGCATCGTTGGCCCGGTGAAAGCGTATCTGGATTCATTCCGAGGCACATACTGCATCCTGCTTCGCGCCACTCGAAACCGGCTTCTGTGAAAACTCTATCAAGCCCTTCTTCTTCAGCCTGACGCTTCACACGACCACTGCCGGGAACAACCATAGCATGCACATCGCCAGAA
>JAQWMC010000027.1 GCA_029246985.1 Pirellulales bacterium | reverse complement strand
TTTTGAAATAGATGGTTGGGATTCATAATCTCAATCCTTTTCGAATGTATTGATTAATCAACATATTGAAATTCAGCCGTTGCCATCAGTGCTTGAGCAAGTTGCGGCCAAATACCAAAGTCACCTGATGGTGAACCTTTTACTCTTTCTATCCAATCTTGTACTCTTTGAACTTCGTCGCTTCGAGGATTTCGAGTGAGGACAATTTTCCAAAGCTGTTCGATACGTGCTTGAATATTGGATTCCTCTGGCAATCGCTCAGCCACTTTCTTTGCTGCGTCAATAACGAGCGGGGAATTCAGCATGACAAGACCCTGCTGAGGAACCAGCGTAGCAGGCCGAACATGGACTGCCGTATCGGGGTTAGCAATATCAAACGCCCTCAAAATCCCAGGCACATCCTGTCGATCAACCCAGCTATAAAGCGTTCGCCTCGCACCGTTACTTGGGTCAAGCGGATCTATGCCCGGGCCACCACGTGGGCTGAGCTGGAGTGTACCTGCAGCCACGAGAAGGCTGTCTCGCCAAGACTCCCACGAAAGACGCCGACGACGAGATCGGCTGTAGTGTGTATTCTCTGGGTCCCTCACTAATACGTCTGGTTGTGCGATTGATGATTGCCGCCAAGCCTGACTGAAAACGATCTCTCGATGAAGCCATCGTACGCTCCATTTCCCTTCATCAATAAATCGCCTTGCAAGGTCATCGAGTAATTCCGGATGGGATGGAGGCTCGCCCCGCAAACCAAGATCTCCCGGAGTAGGGATAAGACCCTGACCAAAATGATGGGTCCATACCCAGTTCACAAAGACACGAGCTGTGAGAGGATTTTCAGGATTAACAATCATGTCTGCAAGATCGCGGCGGCCACTTGTTTGTTTGTCAACAAGCTCCCCGCCGAGAATCTGAGGAACCCGCCGGTCCATCTTTTCTCCTCGCCTCCCTGGACTCCCCCGTAAGAAGACAAAACTCTCAGTCGGTTTGGCTTTATCAACAAGGACCATGGCTCGAGGAGGACCACCAGGTGCGTCTGCCTGATGGGCAAGCATTTTCCTCTTTCTTTTGCTGTGTTCGTCTCGCTCCGATCGCTTCGAGACACTCTTCCACTCATGTTCCAGAACGACAAAGGGGGTTCCTACTTTGCCAAATACTAACCAGAGCGAATGCAGATCTTTTGACTCCTTAATCTGACTCTTCGCTTCTTCATTTTCTCTGTCAACAACTCTTGCAATAAGACGGCCGTACGCAGCTGCAAGATCATTCAGTGAATGAGGCTTTGTAGAAATAAGCTCCTGCTCAACGCACGTATTGAGATTAGGAATAGAACGAATGCATTGATTCAGTTTCCCACCAGCATCAGATGCAAACGCATCATCAGGTACTTTAGAAAGCTGAACCCAGGGCCCAAGAACAGGATGAGAAGGATCCTTGGCACGAAGAAGTCTCTCCAACCGCCCAAGGATGAGAGGTCTTATCTCATAACCATCCTGCATTTGCGGCAATCTTCCATCCTTCTTTTCTGACGGCCGAGCAACTTCAATCAGATAATCTGCAGCATGGGCAACCGCTTCTCGAAGGGCTCGGTCATAGATTGCCTGTTCATGGTCAATAAGGTTCTGCTCAAGCTCAACCATCTTTTTAGCAAATACTTTGGCTTCTTGAGTCTGCGGAGGCTCTCCAATAATTGGCAATTTTTCAGGTATTTCAGTACTAGCAAAGATGCCATGAAGAGCATAGTAGTCGTCGATACCGACCGGTTCATATTTATGATCGTGGCAGCGAGCACAGGCAACAGAGAGCCCCATCAGCCCACGAGTCACAAGGTCTATTCGATCATCGATAATGTCATGAACATTGCCACGAAAGGTTCGGCCAACTGTCAGGAAGCCGAGTGCTGCAAGATCCTTTTTTGGCACCTCGGGTGTTATAAGGTCGGCTGCCACTTGCAGTGTGACAAACCGATTGTATGGCAAATCATCATGAAAAGCTTTCACGACCCAGTCCCGATACGTCCACGCAAACGGACTCTTATTTGACTGTCCACCAAAGGCATAACCAATGGTGTCCGCATAGCGAGCGAGATCAAGCCAATGGCGAGCCCAGTGCTCCGCATGCTCTGCAGAATCAAGGAGACGCTCTGCATACGCACGGTAAGCGGACTCAGTAGGATTTGCTACAAATGTATCAACATCTGCAACAGAAGGAGGAAGTCCAGTGAGATCATAGGACAGCCGTCGAATGAGCGCGTAGGGTGACGCTTGCTCGGAAGGAAGAATTCCTTGCTCGAGCATCTCATCGACAAGAAACCGGTCAATTCGATTGTTCGACCACTTTTCGCGAAGGGTTGCCGGCAATGTATCTTTTAAGGCCGGTGGGTTATGGAAAAGGATAGGCTGAAATGACCAATGCGATTTCTTTGTTGAAGCAATTCTCTCAGGTATGGAATCACTTCCGTTAGCAAGCGGATTTTCTTCGGAACCTACTCCACTCCAAGGAATACCTCGCGCAACCCATTCTTCAAGTATTTTGATTTCTTCTGGTGCAAGTTTTCCATCGGGAGGCATCGATGTATCATCGCTTGCCTTAATAACGGTGATCAACTTACTCTTTTGAATATTGCCGGGTGTAGCTATCGCACCATTATCACTTCCTCGCAAGACAAATCGATGGCTGTCGAGCCTCAGGCCGGCCTCTGAAATATCTGAAGAATGGCACTCGTAACATTTTGATATGAGAAGTGGCCGCACTTTTGATTCAAAGAACCGCTCATCATCCTGAACACTCGCTTCAACTGTGGATGGGACACTCAAACCCACGAGGAGGCTGACAACAAAAGTCGTTTGAACTATGAATCGTTGTTGGACTGGGTGCACTCTTCTATTCCGTATCAAAGACAATTATCTGGCTGTGTCGTTCTTTCATACTAATCACCTTCACGAGACAAATCTTACTCACCGGACAAATCAGACTAAAAAACGGCGTTTTTTAGCAAATATTGCACGGATTCAAATTGGACAAAGAGAAGGACTGATGCAAAACAGCTACTGAGCATGTTCCTCTTTTCAGGAGAATATGTCATTTCATAGAAACAAAGAGTGCACCGCTTCACCACACCTCAATACCGAGGAATCTATACAAAGCTGTCGTACACTAAAGTAGAGAGGGCAGGCGTATCTATGTTTTAGTAACTGCCCCATGGCCCTCGTATTGCATGAACACCAAATTGCACAGTATCGCTCGGATGCTGAGGCGTTGGCATAAGTGGACGAGACCCTGGCACATAGGCAGCACCAGGGTATGGTTTGCGGTACTGCTGATAGAGAGGCATTACTCGGGAACTGGGTACACCCCAACTGTATTCACTCACAAACTCGGCCGTCGGTGGTACGACCAATGGAACAGGTCGTCCTACATCTGGGTTATACCAACCACTATGCCAACTCTTATTTCGACCCCTTAGGAAATATCGTTTCTCTGTCGCTCCATGGCCTCCAGCCTCAACGGCCTGCAAAAAAGTGACCGTGATAATGGCTGCCATTACCACACGGGTAAGCAGTAGAACGTGGGAGGTCTTCATCAATCAGTTTCTTTCGCTAGTTAGTAAAAATCGCACTTTGTAAATCTGCCTTTACCACCAATAGGCATGAGTAACATTTCGCGTACCCATCGCTCCGGCACAGCGTACGTACCGCCGTCGGTGCTGATAGAGAAACTCATGGGGCATGAACGGTGGATACGTAACCCATGTATGTCCAACACGAGCTGGCACAGGTTGTGGTGATACGTAGAGCTGCGCTCCCACCCCCGGGTATGGACCCGGAGGAATTGGTGGATAGTAGTAGTTCGAGAAGACATCTGGTACCGGGGCCTCGACACCTCCATTTATTGGATTGGCATGAACAGCCTGTGAAAACAATCCCGCAGTGATAACAGCACACAGCATCATGGCGAGTCGGGTTCGTCGAGCACTCATTGTTTTTTCTCCATACAAGCTCTCATTTCGTCACTTTGATCACCAACAACAGTCTTCTCACGCACCAGAGACCGGCGATCAGAAATCACAGGACGGCCCTCCATGGCCCTCACCCATAATCCATCACGATCCCTTCAGGGAAGAGATTTCCCCTAAAATCGCTTCGGCATACCCGCCCCAGTAGCATCATGGAGACACCTGCGAAGCCATTCCAATAACCCCACGGATAAAGTCTGCCCCGGCAGAGCTATCGGTACGGTTGGATTTTGAACAGGAAATATCACTACACTTTGCCTCACTTACCCGGACCACCGAAATCCGGTCTTCATTCCAGTCGAATCCCCAAATTTGTAGAACTATGGCCGCTTCTTCAACAAGAACCAGGAAAAAGAAAAAAACAAAAGCCCGTTCCTCTCGTGGCACTGCGACTCAAGAGAGTTCGGCCTCGGTAAAAGAGGTAAAAAGACCACGAACAAAACGGCGAGCCACTGCTCAGAAACTCGCGACCGGACAACGAGATATTTCAGTCAGTGAGTTCTTTGCGAAGAATCGCCATCTACTCGGCTTTGACTCTCCAAGAAAAGCACTGCTGACGAGTGTCAAAGAGGCTGTCGACAACTCACTCGATGCATGTGAAGAAGCAGGCATCCTTCCAGAAATCTGGGTCCGTATTGATCAGGCCGGTGAAACTGGCAATCGGTTTGCCGTAAGCGTACAAGACAACGGGCCCGGTATTGTTCGAAAACAGATACCTCTTATCTTTGGAAAACTTTTATACGGCTCGAAGTTTCATCGTCTGAGAATGAGTCGCGGACAACAAGGAATTGGGATCTCCGCTGCTGGAATGTATGGTGTGCTCACAACCGGCAAACCGGTCAAAATCATTTCAAAGACTTCTCGTAAGGATCCGGCTCACTATTACGAACTGCGCATTGACACAAAAACAAACCAGCCTGAAATTCTTAATGGCCGAGGTGCGGGTGTTGATATTCCGCCCGGTAATGCTGGTGATACCATGATGCACAAGCGTGGTATTGAATGGGTGGCAAGAAACGACCTCGATGAGGACTCTGAGCATGGCACGCGTGTCACAATCGAGATGGAGGCAAAATTTCAACGCGGTCGTGGCAGCGTAGAGGAATACTTGGAGCAAACGGCAATTGCAAACCCTCACGCCCGCATTCATTTTCAGGGGCCAGATGGAAATGAGCGGTTGCTGGAACGAGCAAACCATGAACTCCCTCCAGAACCAAAAGAAATAAAACCACACCCTTACGGTGTCGAACTTGGCCGCCTTGTCACGTTGCTCCAAGAGCAGCCAAAAATGACATTGTCGCAATTTCTCAACCAAAGTTTTTCTCGTGTATCACCCACAACAGCTCGAAAACTTTGTAATGCGGCTGATCTTTCTACACGTATCAGTACAGGCAAGCTGGGACGGGGTGAGGCTGATGCTCTTTACACAGCTATCCAATCAACTCGGATTCCACCACCCGCTACAGACTGCGTTGTGCCAATCGGTGAACAGCGGCTATTGGCAGGGCTTCATCAAGTTGTGCCTGGTGAATTTTTTACAGCTGCAACACGACCTCCTGGAGTTTATCGAGGAAACCCTTTTGTCATCGAAGCTGCGCTTGCATACGGAGGTGCTGTCGCTGCAAGAAAAGTTTCACTGGAAGCACTCACGGAGCTTGCGGCTGAAAGTGATGCACGAAGCCTTCGACAATTCCTTGCAACCACATTTGGTGGTGTTGGCACCGAAGCAGCTGACAAAATTTTAAATGAAGCGAAACTCGCCCCTCGCCAATCTCCCTCAAAACTCAAAAAAGCGGCGATGCGAGACCTCCACGAGGCTATGAAGCACGTCAATCTTGACGAAGGGCAAAGCATGAATGTTCTTCGCTTTGCCAATCGAGTACCACTTCAATTCCAACACGCAGCCTGCGCGATTACACAGACCATGTTATCGACGAACTGGCGATCGTATGGCCTCTCACAATCACGGGGAAGCCTTCCAAGCGGCCCAATCACTGTGATGGTTCATATGGCAAGCGTGTGGGTACCTTTTACCAGCGAATCAAAAGAGGCAATCGCCTCCTATCCAGAGATACAAAAGGAAATACGTTTAGCCCTCCAAGCGGTAGGACGAAAACTTGGCATGTACCTCAGGCGACGACTCAAAGTTGCACAGGAAGGCCAGCGCCGAACAATTTTCCTCCGCTATTTAGGTGAGGTCGCTACAGCGGTTGCAACTATAAACGGTGGGAATCGGGACAAAATCTATGAGGAACTCCTACGGGTTGCAAAGAAAAAAACATCCGAAGCGGATATCAAATTAGATGAATCGGGACAACCCTTGGACGAACCCGAAGAGCTCAACCTTGGCGACAACGTGATTATTGTTCCAGAGCATGACCATCAAAAACCAACAGATGATGGAGAAGATGCTGAAACAAAAACAAAGTCAAAGAAAAAAATAAAGAAGAAAGTAAAGAGGAAAGTTGTAAAAAAACGACGAGTGAGAAAATAATGATTTGATCACTTACGTTTTTGAAACAAGGATCTTGTATTTCACTTCACTATGGGTTTTGTTCGGCAGAAAGCCAAAACCCTGACATGAACTGAAAAATCTCTGATACTGACATCGGGATGGTGATTCGTGGCGTTGATTTTATGCCCATAAAATCTTCCGGCCATTACAGCGTTGCATGCCACAATGAGATCCATGTGAATCAACACAACACTTAACTTATCACACCGTGAATGACCTTTCCGTGTACATCCGTGAGTCGAAAATCACGTCCCTGATAGGGATAGGTCAGTCGTAGATGGTCGATACCCATCAGGTGTAAAATCGTTGCATTGAGATCATGGACATGCACTTTTTGATCAGGTGTCACAATGTTATAAGAATAGTCATCTGTTTCACCCCACGTCAGACCACCGTTGACACCCGCACCAGCCATGAGTGTGGTGAAGCACCGCGGATGATGGTCTCGGCCATAATTATTTTCAGTTAAATTTCCTTGTGAGTAAATCGTACGGCCGAACTCACCACCCCAAACAATCAATGTCTCATCAAGGAGCCCACGTTGGTCAAGATCATCTAGTAAGGCTCCTGTTGCCTGGTCGGTATCTTTTACCTGCCCCTTGATCGCCTTCGGCAGTCCACCATGATGATCCCAACCCATGTGAAAGCACTGCACAAACCGTACGCCACGTTCTGACAGCCTTCGGGCGAGTAGACAGTTAAACGCATAGCTACCGTGCCGATGCACATCGGGCCCGTACGACTCCAGCACATGCTTAGGCTCATCAGAAAAGTCAGTGATCTCCGGCACACTTGCCTGCATTCGGAAGGCCATCTCATATTGACTCGTTCGGGCTGCAATATCAGGATCACCAATAACCGCGGCTCGCGAGGCATTGATGGAAGCAATTCGATCAAGCGTTGCCCGACGCAGTTCACGATTTACACCCGGAGGATCAGCAAGATAGAGCACCGGGTCACCTGTGTTGCGAAACCGAACCCCCTGATGCTCATTCGGGAGAAACCCTGCCCCCCACAATCGATCATAAAGTGGCTGATCATTGGGCCGGCCCGAGCCATAGCTTGTCAGAACAATGTAAGCCGGCAGGTCAGCGTTATCGCTGCCAAGACCATAGCTTAACCAGGATCCTATACTCGGACGCCCAGCCAATTGATGCCCTGTCTGAAAGAATGTAATCGCTGGATCGTGGTTAATTTGTTCAGTGTGCATTGATCGAATCATGCACCACCGATCTGCATGGCGGGCCATGTTGGGCACAAGTTCGCTAAACCACATGCCACTCTGACCATGCTGGGCAAATGAAAACATCGACGGCGCTACAGGGAAACTCTTCTGCCCACTGGTCATTGTCGTCAGACGCTGCCCCTTTCGGATTGAGTCCGGCAGGTCCTCACCCCGACACTTTTCCATCTGTGGCTTTGGATCAAATAAGTCCATCTGTGAGGGTGCCCCCGACTGGAACAGATAGATGATCCGTTTCGCCTGTGGTGGAAAATGGGGAGCGACTAGTGGACTTGTACCCATCGTCTCTGAAGCACCAGCCGGCTTTATCAACGATGCAAGCGCAGCAAAACCAAGCCCACCCCCTGCTCCTCCGAGGAAGACTCTGCGATTGATCTGATCCTGTATTTTTATTGAATTGTTTGCATTCACGTTCTTATTCTCGCATTATGAATTCATCAAGGTTCAACAGCACATTAGCAATGAGCGTATAGGCAGCGTAATCAGGAAGAGGGATATCTTTCGGCGGAGGAACAACACCAACTTGAGAAAGCTCATCTGCTGCCTGCGTATCAGACTGAAAGAACTTAAGATCAGCAGCAAGACCATCCTCGAGTATTTGCAACTCTTCTTTCGATGGTTTTCGCCCAAGAGCTCGTTGGAAGCCAAAGCTAATCCTATCTGCTGGAACCGATCCACCCTCTATTAGCATCCGTTGAGCAAACCCGTGCGCTGCTTCGACAAACGTGATTTCATTAAGCAGAGCAAGTGCCTGCAATGGTGTATTTGTTCGTGAACGCTTCACTGTACATGTTTCACGGTTGGGCGCATCAAACAGAAGCATCGTCGGTGGGCCAGCCGTCCGTTTCCAAATCGTATACATACTGCGACGGTACCGGTCTTCATTGGTCGCAGGCTTGTATCCACGCAAGTTTCCATATTTGCTTGTTTCATCCCAAACACCGTCTGGCATCCATGGCCGCACGCTGGGGCCACCAATTTTTTTCACAAGTAAACCGGAGGTATCAAGCGCAATATCTCTAACGATTTCTGCCGGCAACCGAATGCGTGAAGTGCGAGCAAAAAGAAGATTCTCAGGGTCTTTCATGAGTGCCTCTGGCGACACAACAGACGCTTGCTGATACACACGACTGGCGACTAACTGTTTGATAAATCGTTTCATATCCCAGCCACTTTCCATGAAGTCTGCAGCAAGCCAGTCAAGCAATTCCGGGTGTGTTGGGTACGATGCCTGACTACCTAGGTTTTCACTTGTCTTGACCAGGCCCACACCAAAGAAACGCTCCCAGATACGATTCACCCAGACTCGAGCTGTTAGTGGGTTATCTCTCGAGACAATCCAGCGAGCGAGCGAAAGACGATTTGCCTCTTCTCCATCAGAAAGCGGTGGCAGAAAAGCAGGGAGGCCCGGCCCTACGCTTTCCCCTCTCTTGTCGTACTCCCCACGACGAAGGACGAACGCTTCACGGGGTTTACCCTCTTTCATGACCATCGCACTTGAAACTCTACCGCGATAGGCTTCAAGACTTTTCTGCGCAACATCACGAGCAGTCTGTGCCAACTGAATCGGCCCAGTTACATTTTCACGATAATACTTTCCCAGTTCTTTTTGCTGCTCTGGAGTACGCTCATCGGCAGTAGCTGACAAACCATCACGAACCTTTTTAGAGAGTCGGATTCCGTTGACTCCAATAATACTCGGTTCCTCAGCTGAATACGCCAAACGAAACCGTGCAATCGTATGCTCCGGATGCCGAGATTCCTGCCGCACAGTCACGACAAGCCGAGAATTATCTTGAACCGTTACCGACTTCTTAGGAAAAAGTGCAATATTGCGTTTCTTTTTTAAATCTGGCAGATGGCCGTCAATCGCCCAACCTTCACCCTTTTTACCCGAGAGTAGTTTTGTTGCCTCCCAACCCTTCTGTTGATAACTTGCATCAGCACGCGTAAAGGCAACTGGTATCACCTTGCCCTCGCCAGGTGGATGAATCTCTGCTTCAATTTTTGTTACCACTACATTTCCATTTCCGCCACGACCGTACCCGCCTTCTGAAAGTCCCTCAACCGGTAAAATCTCTATTCGTAAACCACCAAAAGCACCGGGCGGAATAAGAGCCTCCACGGTGTAGCTGTCCTGTGGAGGACATACCCCCTCCACCAGACATGTACCGTCATCATCACGATGAATCGTTGCTCCACCAGCACTCGTTAATTCGATTGGTTCAATTGGTTTCCAGACTTGTCCGGGTGTGCCAAGAAGCGATTGTGTTTCTTTCACCCAGGCTTCAAGCAACTCATTAAGATTCTCTTCTTCTGCGAGTAAGGCTACTTGTGCGTCAGTGACAACCTGCTCAAGCTTTGTAATTTCTTCCGCCTGATTTTCATCCGGAAGGAGATGAATCGGATCAGAATTCCCACCGCTCCGATTCGACGTGCCCATGATTGTTCCAGTTTCTGGAACATTGTTGAATAACGAAAATAAGGAATAGAACTCTCGTTGGGTTAACGGATCGTATTTATGGTCATGACAGCGAGCGCATCCAAAAGTAAGCCCAAGCCACGTCTGCCCAGTTGTTTCGACTCGATCAATAACCGTCTCGACCCGCCATTCCTCTGCAATAATTCCGCCTTCGCCATTAATCCGATGATTCCGATTGAAGCCGGTCGCAACAATCTGATCACGTGTTGGATCAGGAAGCATGTCACCTGCAAGTTGTTCAATCGTAAATTGATCGAAAGAAAGATTACGATTGAAGGCATCTATCACCCAGGCACGCCACGGCCAGTTGGAGCGACTGGAGTCAGTCTGATAGCCGTGGCTGTCAGCGTAGCGGGCGGCATCGAGCCATTCGATCGCCATACGTTCACCGTAGTGTGGGCTTGCCAGTAATGCATCTACATAACGCTCATACGCACCACCTGTAGTGTCCTGGAGAAATTCCTCCGTTACCTCTCCTGATGGTGGCAATCCTGTGAGATCAAGCGACAAACGTCTTGCTAACGTCACTCGTCGCGCATTTTGACTTGGTGCAATCTTTTCCTGCTCAAGCCTCGCCAGAATGAAATGATCTATCGGTGTGAGCGGCCACTTTTGATCAATCACCTCGGGTACTACCGGCCTCTTAATTCGCTCGAATGCCCAATGCCTTTCATATTGTGCACCCTCTGCTATCCATTGAGTGAACAACTTGGCTTCTTCCGGATTAACGGGTTTACCCACCTCAGGCGGCGGCATGATAGTATCAGGATCTTTGCTGTTGATTCGTGCAATGATTTCACTCTTGGATGGTTTTCCCGGAACAAGAGCGTGCGATCCACTTTCGAGTGCCGCGGTTGCATCCGCCATGGTATCCAGCCGAAGCCCAGCCTGCCGTTCCTCAGCGTCAGGGCCATGACACGTAAAGCACCGATCGGAAAGGATCGGGCGTATGTCTTTATTGAATGATGTCTCTTTGGTATCAGCGACACCTTGTTGAGCAATTGCAGCAAGACAAAGAAATGCAAAAATAGTTCGCAACATCAAAGGGTGCTCCGATCGTAAACAAAAGGAAACACCCGCGTCGCCGTTCATTTTATACCATGGTGATGGACGAACGCGGACCGTTTTGGTCGATCAGCGGGAGGACTCTATTGAATGTAGTATATCCCGTCATATTACAAAACAAATTATTTAAAGTAGGCCCTGAGGAACTTGCCCTCAAATTCAGCACCATGCTTTCAAAAATTCTGTGACAAGAATTACTTCTTTCCTAATCCTACAGCTTCTGCTTTTAGTTCTTCTCACACGTCTCATTGACTTGCCTTTTCAGCTACCGGCGGGTGAAGTGCCTCGATCCGTTCTTGAAGCTC
>JAQWMC010000008.1 GCA_029246985.1 Pirellulales bacterium | reverse complement strand
ATGAGCATTCGTACCGGCACTCATTTGCTCAACGGTGTCGCTGAATAAGTTATCACCCTTGAATATTCCGGTATCCTCAGCAAAGAAACAAAAGATCAGACGTGCGAGAAAGTGATTCATCTCATCACGACGTTCTTCAGTGTCCCAATCAGGATTGGTTTTCAGCAGTTCGACATAGAGCCGATTCAATCGAGAGTAAATCGACGCAATTTCGACACATTTTGGTCGAATTAACAGTTTTACACTATACGTGTGAAAGTATCAGTACCCCCAAGGGGAGTCGAACCCCTGTTTTCGGACTGAGAACCCGATGTCCTAGGCCACTAGACGATGGGGGCGTGGCGGAACATTCTGACACTAGCGGCCAACACTAGCCTTTTCAAGCCTTCAGCCCAAAAGCTCCTGAAATATCACTCTCCATCTGGTCGAGGACGAGCAGGAGGCCGCCGGCCTGGCGGAGCCAGACGTCGCCTTCCAATAAAAAACCCAACTCCAAAACCAAATGCTGCAAGCGCACCTGTTACTGCCCACACTCGACGTGAAACAATTCTGTCGATCTCCTCTCGGTCAAGGGATGCCTTTAACATCGCCGTTGCTGACGCAACTGTACTTGCATGTTGGCTCGTCCCTGAATGACCCTGTGATGCAGAAAAAGTTGACTTCGCAAGATAGTCTTTTGAAAACTTTTTTCCGAAAGCTGCCTCAGGGTTCCAGCGAAGAGGCAACGCAGCCGTACGAGACGGAGGTGCTCTTTGCGCAATTATGGGTTCCACTGCATCAAGAAGTTCGCTCGAACTCTGAAAACGCTTGCCTTGGTCTTTTTCAAGCAATCGTTCAATCACACCAGCAACTGACTCAGGAAAATCCGGGCGAACATCTGCTAATGGCTCCAATGGTTCCTTCGCATGAGCGAGCGCAACAGCGACGCCAGTTGTTCCGCGAAAAGGAGGCTGACCAGCCACAAGATGGTAGGCCGTCGCACCAAGAGAATAGAGATCACTACGAACGTCAACTTTCCCACCATGCGATTGCTCGGGGCTCATATATAGAGGCGTACCAAGCGCCATACCTGTCTGTGTCAGCTCCAAATTATCATGGAGGACTCTCGCTAATCCAAAGTCAGCTACTTTGACCTCACCCCGTGGCGTTAATAACAAGTTCTCTGGCTTGATGTCTCTGTGAACAACACCACCGCTTTCCGCGCAGTCCAACGCCGCCGCCACCTGTATCAAAACACTCAGCACGGCATCAGGACCCAAAACCCCCTGCTCTTTAAGCCATGCACGAAGCGACGGACCTGCAACAAACTCTTCAGCTAGAAAATGGACGCCTTCGATACAGCCGACTTCATGGATCTGCACGATATTTCCATGGACAAGCGCTGCAGCTGCTCGCGCCTCTTGGGAAAAACGATCAACTGCCTCAGGATGCATCAGTGTTGCAGGACGGAGCACTTTCACTGCAACGCGACGATTGAGTGAAAATTGTTCCGCAAGGTACACGTCTGCCATGCCACCACTTCCAAGTTTGTGAAGGAGCCGATATCCTCCGAGGGTGCGACCTGAAAGATCACTACCTATCGCTGTAGTATCAGATTGGTTCTGCATATACTTTGTTCTACTGACTGTTCTGCGGAAACGCTGGCATAATAGTAGCATGTATAACCCTACCTTTAGTATCTCGAGAAGGAGAACGAATGGCAAAGCCCTCTGCCAGTGAATTGCAAAAAGCCGCCGAAGCGGTTGATCTTGATGGCTTCGACTATGAAGTCACACTTGAAACATCAGCCGGCCCGATTCGACTGATGCTTGATGCTGCAAATGCTCCTGGCCACGTCCGCAACCTGGTTGCCCTCGCTGAAAATGGCTTTTATGACGCTGGGTGCTTCCATCGCATCATCCCCGGTTTCATGATTCAAGGAGGCTGCCCCGAAGGAAGTGGTCGAGGCGGGCCGGGCTATGAAATTGATGCAGAATTCAACGACACACCCCATGAACCTGGCGTTCTCTCAATGGCGAGGACGAGTGATCCTAACTCAGCTGGTAGTCAGTTTTTTCTCTGCTTGGAAAAAGTTCCTCATCTTGACGGCCAGTACACTGCATTCGGTCGGACAGCAGATGATGCCAGCCTTCAAGTTGTGAAAGCAATCGGTGGTGTTCCAACTGGCGCTGGTGATCGACCTCAGCAAGAGATCACAATTACCAAGGCCGCCGTTACTAAGAAACCAAAGTCCTAATCAGATTTAGGCGGGAAAAGCGGCTTGAGCTGGGCAGGAGGCCTCGCTCAAGCCTGCCTGACCTTTGCAACGCTACGATGCCTGCTGGCGACTGCACCAAATAAGTCGCAAGCCATAGAGCACAAGTGACAGGCCGCCAACTGCAGTTAGCAACGCTTTCGTGTTGGTCAACACATTAAAATGAGACCACACTGCATCAGATATGTGTAAATCCCCTAACGGAGACCAGGGAGCGGCTGGTTGCTGGCTTATTCGTTGATAAGGCATCGCAACCATTTGGGGCATTGGCTGTGGCGGTGATGAAACAGCCGTAGGATACATACGAGGACTTTGCTGAGAAGGTTGAACAGCTGGCCTCGCCTGTTCATTTGGATACGATGGCTTTTTTTGAATCTGGTGAGTTGTATTTGCTGCGACCGAATACGGTGTTGGCTCAAATCCATCAGACCCAACGGTGGTCAGAAAAACTCGAAGACGACTGGCACAACTACCCACGGTTCGACCATCACCCTCACCGAAAAGAACACCCGCCAGCCTGCCATCAGTATTCAGAATCGGACCGCCCGAATCGCCCTGTCGCGCCGGTGCCTGCAGTTCAACGAGCTCCTTTGGATACCCTGATCCGGGTGAAAGATATTCTGTACAACGGCCCCGCTGTTCACGGTAGGCTCCCCGCCCATACCCAGCAATGCAAAGCGGCTCTCCCGGAAGTGGATTTCGTTGTGCTAATGGCACTGGTGTTGCTTTCGGCTTCCAAATTGATATAGCTGCCAGATCCCATGCTTCATCAAATCGAATCACCGTCCCAGCAGACTGAAAGCCATCGGCAAACTGGACGAGCACTGCTGACCGACTGTCTCGAATCACATGCCAGTTGGTGAGCACTAACCCTTGAGACTCATTGATGTCTACAAGCACACCAGACCCCAAAGAAACACCTGATGATTCCGGAGCAATGATTCTTGCTACAGCCGGATGTGGCGTTTGATCACTCAGTAAGTAATCGGCAAAAAGTTCTGGATCGAATGGTTGCGCATGGCGGCCTCCACCCCAGCTGCCTGCGCTGAAAGGTTGTTGCCCATATGCAACACAACCACTGCGATAAACATTTATTACGACTGCAAAAAGCACAATGAGGAAGAAGCCTATAGAACGACCCACTCGCTCAGCTATCCGGCCGGATTGTTGCATCGTTTTCTCCAGCCAACATAAGGCACACAATCACTGCGCCATTTTTCGCAAAAGCTGTCGTTCTCGTTCCCGCACAACAATTTTTCGCAACAGTTCGTTACGCAATCGTTTGTGTTCCTGCACAGGCAACCCTCGTTCACCGTTCGAACTTCGCTTGACATAAACTGTCATGCCATTTTTCACCAGGCTTGCTGCATAGCTCATACCCGCCTCCATAGAGCGTGATAGCGACCGGCCTCGCCACACCAAATAATAGGAATCGGCTCATTTGAAGGCTTTTACTGAAACCGATAGATAATGCCGTCAAAGTTGACACGATCGGTAAAGCCAAGTATCAACGAGAGCCCGTGGCAGAAATTACTCCGAAATCAGCTTCACGAAGCCGCTCATGTAGAGCTTGTATATGGTCTTGGTCGGCTGTCTCCACAGTGACTTCGACTGTTGTGGAAAAGACTTCCGGCCCGGAAAATGCTCGATCATGATTGATTTCCAGAACACTCGCTCCAGCATCAGCAATGACCTGAGTCAGTTTCGCCATACCGCCCGGCCGATCACTGACAGTCGCAGTAAATCGCCACAACCTGCCATCAACTGCAAGTCCATGATCAATCACTCGGTGGAGAACTGTGGGGTCAATATTCCCACCACATAACAGCAGGACCACCTTACGACCTCTCAACTCCTGCCCTGCTTCTCCCATGAGTGCCGCCAATGCCGCCGCACCTGCTCCCTCACATGATGTTTTTTCAAGCTCAAGCAAGCGTAATACTGCCAGAGAAAGTTCTTGTTCATCGACTGTCAACACACGATCCACACGTGGAGCTGCTAACGCGAAGGCTCGGTCTCCTACTCTGCCAACCGCAAGGCCGTCAGCGAGTGTTGGTCGAACAGGCGCATCCACAGGTTTTCCTGCTGCGAGTGACGCGGTGAAACTCGCAGCTGCAGCAGCCTCAACTGCAATGATTTTAATATCTGGCCGACGGGCCTTTGCCGCAATAGCAACACCAGCCAGAAGGCCCGCACCACCTGTTGGAACAACGATAGCATCTGCGTCGGGAACATCGTCGAGGATTTCAACCGCCGCTGTCCCCTGCCCTGCAATGATCTCTGCATCGTCAAACCCATGGATCAAGCGAAGACCATCACCAGACGCGATGTCGGTTGCCCGTTGCCTGGCCTCCTCAAAAGTTTCTCCGTAGAGCAGCACGTCCGCACCCAGCCGCCTACAGGTTGCAACTTTTACCAAAGGTGCAAAACGCGGCATCACGACAGTCACTGGAATCTTTAGCAACTTCCCATGATAGGCCAGCCCAAGGGCATGGTTTCCAGCTGAAGCTGCTACGACACCACGCTTTTTTTGTGATTCATCAAGAAGCAAGAGTGCATTTCGTGCACCACGCTCCTTAAATGACCCCGTTCGCTGGAGCAGATCGAGTTTGCAGAAAACGTCACAGCCTGTGAGTTCAGAAAGCGGGATACTCGGCGGGCACGGAGAGCGGTAGATACCATCAGCAATTCGCTCTGCTGCCTCGAGTACATCCTGTGCGGTTACTGACTCACCCAATGGCAATGATTTTTTTTCATCATGATTTGGTGTCACTGTACAGCTCCAGTATCAGCCTGAGGGTTTTGTCCCGTGAGTCGTTGTGGTTGATGAAACGATCGTACATCAATCCAACTCATTCCTGCTCGCCGAGCTGCTTCGATACCAAGATCACTATCTTCCCACACAAGGCACCCTTCTGGTGCAACACCAAGGCGGCGAGCTGCTTCAAGAAACGGCTCCGGGTCTGGCTTATGACGACTCGTATCTTCACTGGCGACAATACAATCAAAAAACTCACGGATACCGATCTGGAGAAGAATTTTCTCGCATACATCATGGTACCCACCCGTAACAACTGCCACGGGCACATACCCGTGGGCACGACGAACTGCTGCAATCACCGGGTCAATTGCCTTGACATGCTTCACCTGCTCAAGAAACGCAGCCTCCTTCATCTCTGACGCCTCATCAAGATCAATTTCAATCGATGCTTCGGTCGCAAGTGTTGCAAGAATGTCTCGCGTTGGCCGACCACCAAGTGCGTAGAAACGGTCTTCATCGAAAACAATGCCGTGATGCCGCGTCACATGGAGCCACGCTCGATAGTGAGCAGGCATCGTATCAGCAAGAGTGCCGTCACAATCAAAGAGAATGGCTGTGTAATCCTGGAGCCGCCAGTCAGCTGTTGGGCCTTGATGTTGTTCAGTGTTCATGAGTTTCATTTCGGTACCGAGGCCATCCGCTCCTCAGAGGTTTTCAAATACTTTTGCTGACAGGAGCTACCCCAAACCGCAAAAACTGGCTTTAACGATTGTAGGGATCAGCAAATTGATGAACTGCCTGCTTTTTCTTCCTGACCGGAACAGTTTTACAAGGTAGCCTATTCTATAGATATCTTGCCGTTCCCGTTTTCTCGATGCACGCCTCACCTGCTGCTTCGAGGCCAGTCAGATTCACATCATGAAAATACCAAATCTTGGCATTCGACATCGTATGTTACTGCTTGGCATTCTGCCGGCAGCAATTATCTTCACAGTTATCCATATCACGAACTCAGAGAGTGTTGAGAATGCGCTCTTGGAACTTGCCGAAGAAATTCTTCGCGAGCGCACGGCTGTCATAGCCACAGAGATTGATCGTGGCACGCTTCAAGCTGTCACTGCCTCTCGTACGATGGCAATGGCAGCTGAACATGGTCTTTTTGGCGAACGCAACGACTCCATGGCACTCGCCAAATCAGTTCTTGAAGCAAACCCGCAATTTACAGCCGCCTACTTTGGGTATGAACCAAATGCTGACGGCCAGGATGCACAGACCATTGACTCTCTGCCGAAAGAGGCACTTGGTAAAGGTGGCAGATTTCTTCCCTACTACTTTCGGGAATTGTCCGATGACAAAACGATAAGCCTCGAACCTCTTGTTGGTCTTGAAAAACTCTATTACGACGGCTGCAAAAAAAGAGCTGAAAATCCAGCAGAGACAAATAAGGCAATGGTGACTGAGCCATACGACTATGAAGGTAAATTTATGGTCGAGCAGACCTTCCCCATCATGATCGATGGAACCTTTGCTGGCGTTGCCGGTGTTGACCGTGCACTTGACCAATTAACAGAAGACCTTGAAGCCATTAAAACTCGAAAAAAGAAAGCTGGCTGGAACATTGACATCATACTAGTCAGCCGGCTCGGATCGGTCATTGCCTCCACCGTTGATGGCGTCGATATGAAAACAAAAAAAATTGGTGCTACTGAATACGCGACCATCCTAAAAAACTTCCATGACGGAAGCACGGGGCCATCTATAACAACTGATCTCTTATCTGCCACCGATCCATTGTCAAAAGAAACATGTTTCTACTTCGCGAAAGAAGTCCCGACCGGCTCATGGACCGTCGTCATGCAACTCCCACGGAAAGATGTCATCGCAAAAATCAGCGGGCCCCTCCTTTTTACTCTGGCCGTGGCCATCATTGGCTTCTCGACGGTTCTTGGTCTCATTTACTGGTTAACTGCCAGCCTGACACGACGTATTGAGCAGTCTGCAAAAGCAGCTCAACGTGTTGCTGAAGGTGACCTTACTGGCGCCGTTCTCGAAAAGACTGCAAGCTCCAGCACCGATGAAGCTGGTCAGTTGCTTCATGACATTGGCGCAATGACCGGCAGTCTCCGTGAGATTGTTTCTCAGGTGAAGCGATCGGGCGTTGAATTAACGTCCACCGCCAAACAGCTTTCAACTGCATCGAGTCAGCAAGAGTCTGTTGTTCAGGCATTTGAAAAAAGTACTGGAGAGGCCGCCGTTGCCAGTCGTGAAATCTCAGTCACCGGTAAAGAACTTGGTGAGACCATGGCTGACGTCGCCGATGTCGCTACTGACACCGCTGAAGTAGCCTCAGCAGGCCGTGAAGATCTTACGGGCGTTGGTCAAACAATGTCGCATCTTGAATCAGCGACTGGTGAATTTTCAGAACGACTTTCACTCATCAGGCAGCGAGCGGAAGATATCAATGTTGTTATTACAACGATTACGAAAGTGGCTGACCAGACAAACCTACTCTCTATTAATGCGGCCATTGAAGCTGAAAAAGCCGGTGAGTACGGACATGGATTTTTGGTGGTTGCCCGAGAAATCCGCCGTCTTGCTGACCAGACTGCAGTCGCCACACTTGATATTGAGCGACTCGTTGAACAGATGCAACAGGCTGTCGCCGCTGGTGTCATGCAGATGGATCGTTTTTCAGCGGAAGTCAAAACAGGTGTTCAAAAAGTCAGCAGCATCAGCGAGCAATTCTCCACTGTTATTGATAAAGTGCAGGGCTTGAATCAGCGTTTTGATCAGGTCAATGAAGGCATGCAAGCCCAGACATCCGGTGCCACCCAAATTGCCGAAAACCTAGTTTCTCTTTCTGATAATTCGAAAGCTGCCACCGAAACCCTTGCCGAATTCCGGAAGGCGTCTGCCCATATGGAAGAAGCCATTGATGGCATGACAAACACCGTGAGTCGATTTCGCATTGTTGATGCCTAATACCCCTGGCCACTGAAGGCATCTGCGTCGACCTGAGACACTAGGCTAGACTCTCTCCCTTGCCTAAAACAGCCGCACGTGAAATGAGTTCTCTCTGTGTAACGCCTGAGCACCGATGACTACCCGGCGTTCCGATGACTCGTTGGTGAACTACGGCGACTTGGTAAGGCTGGCAATCTTCAGAGCCCGTATCGATCCCGAACCTTTTGTCGGAAATTCTCATGCTGCGGGTTGGCCAGAGACGATCACTACTGACGATCGTAACGGTTTTTCTATGCGGGATCCTCTCGTACTAGAAGGCCAAGGGTGAAAAGGACCTGGAGCGATGATGCGACACGCCCCCGTTCAGAGAAGTAAAGAAATGACCTCACAGGCCAAGAAAAAGCGTCAACGGCGACTTCCTCGTCGGTCTGCTGCGCGCCTTCGGATACTTCAACGACGCGCCCTTGCTTGGAAGAAACATGCTCGACGAGCGGTCACCATGGGCCTGATAGGTGCGCTAAGCTTTCAAGCACCGCTCCAATCATTTGCCCAAGTCGGTCAAACATCAATGTCGCAGCCTTCAGGTGTTACCAATGGTGTTGTCAATCGTGGACTCGGAGCACTCGGAAGCCTCAATGACGCTGGCCCAGGATTCTTCTATTACGGAGTAAACGGTGCCGGAAGAGGCCTTGGTTATTTTGGTAGTTACATGACACTGGGTGGTTTCATTCCGTATGCACAGGATGACCTTGGTGGTTTCTGGTCTGCTGACCTTCGAACGCACCTTTCGACCAATGGTGGGTTTTTCTCAAACGTTGGTGTTGTCCGAAAACAACTCACGAACAGTGGATCACTTATCGGCTTTGGTCTGTACTGGGATTATGACGGTGACATGAACCAGTATTCAGGCACGGGTGATGATATATATGGCCAATTCGGTCACGTGTATCAGCAAATTGGATTTTCTGGCGAGTTTCTAACCGACAGGGGGGCTATTCGAAGTAATGGATACATGCCTGTTGGCACAACTGCATACAATGTCGGGGCCCCAGGCGAGTCTTTCACTTCACATCATATTTTGTGTGCGTATGGACTTGATGCCGCCCTTGGTGGAGCAGATCTTGAGGTAGGTGCCTGGATCCCAAAGCTTGAAGCGTTTGGTGGCATGATCTCCGTTGGTGGCTACACATTTGGTAATGCCAATGAATGGAGCCAAGGCACCGAAACAGGTGAACGAATGGTGCCATTCTTTGGCGGTGTGTACACCCGGTTTGACATCACCGTTGCAAACAATTGGGACATTAACCTGCAATACAACAATGACCCGTTCTTTGACTCAACCGGTTTTGCACGGCTGACCTACCGCATGGGTGGCAGTCGACGACGCAATGTCCCAGACCAACTTGAACAGCCACTGATGCGAAATGAGCATATTGTTCGTGGCCATCAGACACCGTTGATTGCCAGTAACACGAACACTGGCCAGGCTTGGAACGTTATTCATGTTGATAACACGGCTGCTGCCGGTGGGGACGGAACAGCAGAAGCACCATTTACAAACCTTGCTGACGCACAAACCGCAGCACAGCAAGCATGGGACATTGTCTATGTACACGAAGGCAATAGCCGCGTTGCCCCGAACTTCTATAGCGATCCTTTCGCCTTCCAAGCAGACAATCAGTTTCTTGTTGGAAGTGGCGGACCGCTTACTATCGAAGTTGGTTCCCAATGCGGAACGTTCAATCCAGCAAGTGGTGCATATCTCTTCACCGTTCCAGCACAAAGCACAAACAACCCACTGTTGAGTAATCCTGGTGGTACAAGTATCGACACCAATGGGCAAGGCGGTCTGACGATTGCCAATCTTGACATCGTTGGATCGAATGAAGCACTACTTGTTCAGGGTGGTGATCTCAATGGAACTGCTCAGCCTTTTGGAACAACAGCCAACCCATATAACTCGAACATATCCTTGGCAGGCGGTACTTCTGTCCGCAATGTCAACATTGGCGGCGACGGCACAGCGGCAATCCAGCGTGGTGTTCGAATAACGAACTCAATCGGCGGCATTGAGTTCACAGACACAACCATCGCCAACATGACACGATCTGGCCTTCTCATTGACAACAACACCGGTGTACTCAATGTCAGCTATGACGGACGGATCGTGAGTGACACCGTGAATACCGGCGGAATAGCCAGCCCGCTCGTCGTGATTGACAGCAATACCGGTGCCGGCACCTTCGATATCGCCGTGGGGAGTCCACCAGCGGGATCTCTCATCACCACCAACGAACTTTCAGACACTGGTGGCGAAGGCATCATCATTTCGAATAACGCCAATACGGTTACGAATAACCTCGGAAATATCTCACTCACAGACACGGTTCTTCGAGGCATCTATGTCTTTGATGACGCAAGTACGACACGGATTTCATCAGACGGAGGCCTCGGTATTGTCAGGAACACCGCTGCTGGAGCGGCTATTGAGGTCAGCGACGATGGTCTCGGGACAATTACGGCAGCACCTGAGTTCACATACTTTGGCACAATTGACAATACTGCAAGCTCCAGCTATCTGCTCTTAGCCACGGGATCTAATGAAAATGCAGGTCGTGGAAGTATTACATTAAGTGGACCAACAGCGACACCATTTACAGACACTGGC
>JAQWMC010000006.1 GCA_029246985.1 Pirellulales bacterium | reverse complement strand
GAATTCGAGTCGCAACATCTGGATCATTTATTTTCTGTAAGCGATGTTCTTCAAGGGCAGATACTGTTTTGATCACATCTCGTTGTTGTTGTACTGAAATACCAGGAGGATTTTCTACATAGTGAACAGGTGAACCACTCGTTGAAAATTCCACACCCTGAAACTGCCCTGGAAGAAATCCTGAATGCCACTGACGAGCAGCGATCGGCTGAGGGTTCCGTCCCATTTTACTCGTCATCACAACAAAACCGGGAAGGTCATCTGCTTCACTCCCCAGCCCGTATGTCACCCACGCACCCATACTTGGTCGACCTGATAACGCCGTACCACAATTCATAAAGGTGTGAGCTGGATCGTGGTTGATCTGCTCCGTGACCATGCTCCGAAGAATCGTAAACCGATCGGCAAGACTCCCCAACTGGGCAAAGTGCTCGCTGATCTCTGCACCGCACTCACCAAACCGTCGAAAGGGTTTTCGTGGACCGAGGCATAAGAGTTTCTTGCCTTGCAATTGCGCAATCGGCTGTCCTGCCGTAATACTTTCTGGCATTGGTTGACCATCTTGTTCAGATAGGACTGGTTTGTGGTCAAACGTTTCAAGATGACTTGGGCCTCCAGCCAGGCAAAGGAAAATAACCGCTTTCGCACGAGGTGGATGATGCAGTGTTTGAATTGCCCCAAGGCTTGCCTGCTGGTCCAACCCACTTGGTGCCGCGAGGGCATCACGTGCAAGAAGGCCTGACAATGCTGCTGCACCTAGATTGAGTCCGCTTCGGGCAAGAAACGTGCGACGGTGAATATGTGATTCAAACTGCATGAAATGCATCCTGTCTTCAAAACTCATTACTTGTTGGGGAACTCAAGGCATCCGTTTCCAGTCGTCTTCTCTATCTGTTGTCTTCTTTGTTTAGTACCGACCAATTGTTTCGCGAAGGTTGAGCACTGCTCGTGCAGTTGCTGTCCATGCTGCATGTTCAATGGCGTCAAGCGTGTCATCCCTCGATGAAATTCCCACAGCAAGAAGTTCTCCTGCCAATTCCGGGCTTTCCTGATATTCCTGTCTGCTGTTCTGCAAAAGATTTTTCAGCAGCTTTCTCTCAGAAGCATCTGGTCTTCGTGAAACGGCATGCCGCCATAGTGTGGTCAGTCGGTCGTCTTCACTTTCGCTCTCTTTCAAAACTCGTTCCGCAAGATTCCTCGCTGCCTCAATGAATGTTGGGTCATTCAGGAGGACAAGTGCTGCCTTTGGTGTGTTGGATCGCGCGCGTTGAGCCGTACATTCTTCTCGTGTCGGCGCATCGAATGCCAGCAGTTGCGGATGGAGAAACATCCGCTGCCAATGGACATACAGACCTCGCCGCCATTGCCGGTCATCAGTGTCTTGGTTGTATGTCCGTTGGGGAAAATTAAGATGGCGGTAATACCCTGCTGGCTGATACGGATGCACACTCGGTCCACCAAGCCTTTCAACAAGTAAGCCACTCGCAAGCAACACGGTATCTCGTACACCTTCAGCGTGATATCGCCAGCGACCCTGCCGTGCGATGAATCTATTTTCAGGATCATGCTTAAGCACATCTTCAGTGGCATCTGATGACATCCGATAGGCTCGACTGGTCACAATGCGCCGAATAAGATGCCGCACATTCCAGTCACTCTCAAAGAACTCCAGGGCCAGTCTGTCTAGAAGCTTTGGGTAGTCAGGTGGTTCACCCTGCCCGCCAAAATCATTTACCGAACGACACAGGCCAGCACCGAAGAAGATTGACCAGATTCTGTTGGCGATGACGCGAGCTGTGAATTCTCCAATTCCACCGTCATCGCCTGGTGCCACCAGCCAACGCGCAAGATCCGCTCGTGTTGCACGACCGTCAGTTTCAAGCGAACCAAGAAAGGCTGGTATAGCAGGCTCCACAACCTCGCCAGATTCATCCATCCAGTTTCCTCGGTGCTGTACTCGAACAACCCGTGGTGTCTCGAGTTGTCTTGTGATCATGAGCTTTCGCTCAAGAGTTTTCCGTTTCAATTCAAGTGCTTTGAGATGCTTTCGGGCCTGAAGGATTTCTGGTGGTTCGACAACACCAGGCAGTTTTGTTTTTTCTGAAGACTGCGACTGGTTTTCCTTTTTTTCTTTATCGCTCCCTTCTTGAGCGGTTGCTTCTACCGCTGGCTGTAGAAGGGGTTGGAGGCTTGCACGTGCCTGTTGAATTATTGCATCAAGTGCAGCAGCTTGTGCACGATCAAAGGGACCAACCACAGCCTGTTCTGGGTCACGGGCGGTAGGGAGCGTGTTTGTTCCACCCCCGCGACCCGCAAACCCCATATGCTTCTCATCATCGATATCAGCAAAGAATGCACCGAGTGCATAGAAATCTCGACTGGTGTATGGATCGTATTTATGGTCATGGCACTGTGCACAGCCAACCGTTGCTCCTAGCCAGACTCCAGACAGGTTGCGAATCCTATCAGCCTGATAGATTGTTCGATATTCCTTGACCTGCAGCCCACCTTCATGAGATGTCTGCAACAAACGGTTGTAGGCACCAGCAAGAAGGCGGTCTTCAAAATGCTCATCAGAGTTTTTCTGTGAAAAATCACCGGCGATTTGCATTTCAGTAAAACGATCAAAATGCAGATTCTTTTGAAATGCTGCAATCACCCAATCGCGATAGGGTGATGCACTATGCGTTTGATCGCCGTGATACCCGACGGTATCAGCGTACCGAACCAGATCGAGCCACCAGCTTGCAAGTCGTTCGGCATGCCGGGGAGAGGCTAGCAGCCGATCGACAAGTTGTTCATATCGATCAGCTGATTTATTCGAAAGATAGTGATCAATATCTGATGGCGTTGGAGGAAGACCCGTGAGATCGAATGTGACTCGACGTACCAGCGTAATTGGGTCAGCATCAGTTGTTGGTGGAATACCTTTCTCTTCTAATCGCTCGAGAATGAAATGATCGATCCAATTCAAACACCATTGATCGTCAATGGTGTTTGGAACCTTGTGCTCCTCTGGAGAAACATACGCCCAGTGCGGCTGGTATTCCGCACCACCAGCTACCCAAGTACTGAGGATCTCTTTTTGATCTTGTGTCAGTACGTGATTGCTCTCTGGTGGAGGCATGATGATATCTGGGTCTGAATCCAAAATGCGTGCGACTAGTTCACTCTCTTCTGGTTTGCCAGGAACAATGGCACGCATGCCGCTTTCGAGTTCTTGAATTGCGTTCGTACGGATATCCAGTCGCAAACCAGCCTGTCGATCATGGCTGTCCGGGCCATGACAAGCAAAGCAGTGACGGCTAAGAATTGGACGAATATCGTGATTAAATGTCAGGGCATCAGGATGCACCGCAAGACTGGTCCCTTGAGTAAACCAGCAAATGAAAAGTAGAAGTCCAAACCAGCAAAACCCTATTGAATTTTCTTTCCTCCGTTTGTGATGCGGAACACTAACGTCGCCTGCACTGTAAGCAGGGGCGAAAGAGTGTGGTTTAGGAAGCCATGTATGCGAGGGATCCATCGATGTCTCTCCAAAGAGTTCTTTGGGAACACCCACGTCGCCACTTGCCAAGGGAAAACTTCAAGCGCGGATCCGAGAGGGGATCGATCAGTGGGTCATACTATTCTAATAAGTAGCACTTCTTTTCTAAATAGGCAAGGGATTCTCAGCATGAACCAGGCAAGAACGTACCAAGAAACTTTTTCTTCTTCAGGCTAGAACCGAGCAAATGAAGCTCTTATCAAAGTCAATCTGGCTTATTTTGCCCCGGGCCCCTTCAGTCTCTTCAGCATCTGGTTCCGGCGCTTGAAAACTGCTAAAAACATGGGCTTGATGCTCATACCTGTCGCTAGAGAGTAGCTCGTTGACGCTCCTCACCTCTGACCGTAGATTTTCTTTCAGTTGATTGAAAACCTGCGTTCTGAGACGTGGCGTTCAACTCACTCGATCCCTCACCATGAAAGGTTCCATACCCTGATGGCCAAGAAGCTTGCTAAGAAAAAAACTGCTAAGAAAAAAATCGTCCGGAAAGCTGTGAAAGCGAAGAAATCTGGTCGGATGATTTACTACTTCGGCCAAACAAAGTGTGACGGTGATGGAACCATGCGGGATCTCCTTGGTGGCAAAGGTGCAAACCTGGCCCAGATGGTGAAGATCGGCCTGCCAGTGCCTTCAGGATTCACTATCACAACTCAGACTTGCATTGACTACTACGCAAATCACCAGAAGTTCCCGGCCGGTCTCGAGGATCAGATTCTTCGGAACCTGAAGACGATTGAAAATGAGACAAAGAAAAAGTTTGGTGACCCAACCAATGCATTGCTTTTGAGTGTTCGTTCCGGTGCTCGCGACAGCATGCCTGGCATGATGGACACTATTTTAAACCTTGGCCTGAATGACGAAACCGTCGTTGGGCTCGCCAAAGCAACTGGCAATCCACGTTTTGCCTATGACTCATATCGCCGATTTATCCAGATGTACGGCGATGTCGTGATGGGTGTCCAGAAGCGGCACGAAAATGAAGACGAGCCGTTTGATGAAGTCATGGACGGACTGAAGCATCAACTCGGCATTGAAAACGATACAGAGCTTACAGAGGAAGCACTTCGCGAACTTATCAAGCGATACTTCCGTCTCATCAAGGACCGTACCGGGAAAAATTTCCCTCAAGATCCATTCAAACAATTAATCGGTGCGGTCGGCTCCGTATTCGGAAGCTGGATGAACGAACGAGCTATTCTCTACCGTCGGAAGTACAAAATTCCAGATGAGTGGGGCACCGCGGTCAATGTCCAGACCATGGTATTTGGCAATATGGGTGATGACTGCGCAACGGGCGTTGCCTTTACCCGAGATCCCGCAACTGGTGAAAACATCTTCTATGGTGAATACCTAGTGAATGCTCAAGGTGAAGATGTTGTTGCTGGTGTTCGTACGCCACTTCCTATGACAGCCATGGCAAAAGATCCTGTCTTCAAAGACACCTATAAGCAGCTCGTTAAAGTTCGTGAACGGCTCGAGAAAAAATTTGGTGATGTACAAGACTTTGAATTCACTATTGAAAAGAAAAAGCTGTACATGCTTCAAACTCGAAACGGAAAGCGGACAGCGATTGCCTATGTGAAGATTGCACACGATATGGTGAAGCAAAAACTGATGAAGCCAACGCATGCCCTGAAGTCGGCTGATCCGGATGCGTTATCACAACTTCTTGCGCCAATCTTTGATCTCAAGGCTTATGCCGCCGCGAAGAAAGAAGGGCGTCTCCTGACGACCGGGCTTCCTGCGGGCCCCGGTGCTGCAGCTGGCCAGCTTGTCTTTACTGCAGCCAAGGCGGAAGAACTTGCTGAGGCTGGCGAACGTGTTGTCCTCGCCCGTGTTGAAACAAGTCCTGAAGACCTTCGCGGAATGATCGCCGCAGAAGGGATTCTGACAAGCCGGGGTGGTGTCTCAAGTCACGCCGCTTTGGTGGCACGTCAGATGGGCAAAGTGTGTGTTGCAGGTGCTGGTGAAATCTCCATCGATTACGGCAAGGGCACACTGACTTGTGCTGGGCACACGCTTAAGGAAGGTGATGCAGTTTCGATTAATGGCAGCAACGGTGAAGTCTTTGCTGGCAACATTGAAACAGCTGACAGCGAACTCAAGCAGGTGCTGGTCAGTAAGACTATGAAGCCAAAGCAGTCGAAAGTATTCCAGTACTACGACTTTATTATGAAACTGGCCGACAAGCACCGAACACTTGGCTTGCGAACAAACGCAGACACACCAGAACAGGTGCGTCAGGCTATTGCCTTTGGTGCGGAAGGAATCGGTCTTACCCGAACCGAACATATGTTCTTTGAGGGCGACCGTATTGACGCAATGCGGGAAATGATTCTTGCTGAAAGTGAAGATGTTCGCCGTGCAGCATTGAAAAAGCTTCTGCCCTATCAACGGGAAGACTTTGAAGGAATCTTCAAGGCGCTTGAAGGGCGTCCGGCAACTATTCGGCTGTTGGACCCACCACTTCACGAGTTTGTTCCCCACGATGAAAAGTCTCAGGCTGATCTTGCGAAGAAGCTGAAGATAAGTCCTGAAGTGGTTGCTAAGCGAGTTGCATCGCTCCACGAGTTCAACCCAATGCTTGGTCATCGTGGCTGTCGTCTTGGTATCAGTTACCCAGAAATCTCAGCCATGCAGGCCCGTGCGATTTTTGAGGCTGCCTCCAAGGTGCAGAAATCTGGCATTCAGGTACGGCCAGAAATTATGGTGCCACTCGTTGGCTTCAAGAAAGAGCTGGACAACCAGGTAGCTGTCATACACGAGGCTGCGGCAGAAGTTCAGAAAGAAACTGGGCAAAAGATCAAGTATCTCGTTGGTACCATGATTGAGATTCCACGCGGAGCTCTTACTGCTGATGCAATAGCTGAGACTGCTGAATTCTTTTCATTCGGAACGAATGACCTCACGCAAACGACTCTCGGTATGAGCCGAGATGACATGGGTTCATTTCTTAACAAGTACACCGAAGAAGGAATCTTCAAGGCAAATCCATTTGCATCGGTTGATATCGCCGGTGTTGGCCAGTTGATGAAAATCGCTGTTCAAAAGGGTCGTGAAAGTCGTCCGAAGATCAAACTTGGTATCTGTGGTGAGCATGGTGGTGATCCACACTCAGTCCACTTTTGTCATGAGCTTGGTCTTGATTATGTGAGCTGTTCACCATTTCGGGTACCAGTTGCCCGATTAGCTGCAGCTCAAGCTGCTGTTCAATAACCTCGAGTGATCGGGCAGTATCACTCCAATAAGTAACGTATTGGTATGGATCTTTCCTACGAAGCCACCGCGCTTGCCTTTATTCTGGTAGGCGTGGTGACTTTGTGGGTCACTGAGGCGTTGCCGCTCCCTGTATCTGCACTTCTTGCGGCGGCTGCCTGCGTCGTAGCAGGCGTTGCTCCTGCGAGCGAAGTATTTCGGCCATTCTCTCAGCCACTTGTTTTTCTTTTTATCGGGTCCTTTATTTTGGCAGAAGCTATTCGCATTCACCGACTTGATCGTCGGCTTGCGTTCGCGGTGCTTGCGCTGCCAATGGTTGGTGAACGCCCAATTCGAATAATGCTTGCGGTAGCTGTTGTTTCTGGTGTCGTAAGTGGGTTCATTTCGAACACAGCAACAACAGCAATGATGGTAGCAATCGTTGCTGGCATGCTCTCTGCCGTTGAAGAAGCTGGACAAAAGGCCAATTGCTGCCCCAAGCCAGAATTTGCAACTGGCTTATTTCTTTGTGTTGCATTTGCTGCATCAATCGGTGGCCTGGCAACACCGATTGGTACTCCTCCGAATGTCATTGGACTCGCTTTCATACGCGAACAGCTTGGTGTTCATATTAGTTTTTTTGAGTGGTGTCTTGTCGGAGCACCTGTCTCTATCTTTCTCATCATTATGTCAACACTTTTACTCGCTGTGAGTTTTCCATCTGGGGTGCGTCATATTGAAGGTATGAGTCAACTGGTTACAAATGAGAGGCAGCAGCTTGGTTCATGGACAACTGCGCAGCGATCTACGGCCTTAGCCTTTGGTGTGACGGTCGGTCTTTGGGTAACACCTGGGTTTCTCACACTCACACTCGGCAGTGAACATCCGTTGTGCCTATGGTTCCGCGAACACATTCCAGAAGGTGTTGCTGCAATTCTTGGAGCAATGCTTCTTTTTATTCTTCCTGGTGATGGCCAAACGAAGCAGTCATCACGTGTTCTGCAGTGGCAACAGGCTGCAGGAATCGACTGGGGGATTATTCTTCTTTACGGCGGCGGCATGGCGCTTGGATCTCTGGCGTTTCAGACCGGGCTCGCGGAGGCCATTGGGAAAGGCCTTACTGCATGGCTTCCGAGTGACACCAGCGGATGGGTTCTTATCGGAGCTGCTGCAGTTGTAGCTGTTTTCACCAGTGAGTTTACGAGCAACACCGCGAGTGCGAACATGGTTGTACCTGTTGCAATTGCCTTGGCATCTGCTTCCGGGGGTGACCCATTATCAACCGCAATAGCTGCCACACTTGCTGCGAGTCTCGGCTTTATGATGCCAGTCAGCACCCCATGCAATGCAATTGTCTACGGCACCGGACGTGTCCCACTTCGATCAATGATGAGGGCTGGCATAGGACTCGATATCGCAGGTGCTATCACCGTGACTCTTGTAGTAACAATTCTTGTACCTCTGATATTTCAACGATAACGGGATGATGATCTTTTCAATGAATGCAGCCTCCATTCCAACAGACACAAGCATCTCATCATAATGGCACCGAGGCATGATGATTGGGGTTGGGACGGCGGTCTGCCGGTATTACGCCACCTCTAAAATCTTGAAAACACCGGCGGCGGCTCTGTACAGTGATCGCCCCTTACCTTTCACTCTCATCTGATCACATGCATCGGCATGAAACTATGTTTGGTGTTTATTTTTTCTTGAAGTCAATGAAGGTTAACTTCCTCCCAAACCCTTGTGATTACCAAACCTCATCTTCGCAAAGAAACGAGTTGATAGTGTCCTGCAAAAGTTTTTATGCAGGAAGATGACGCACTACCAGTGGGTGAGGGTAACGCGTGTCATTCCTTACTTTTTTTCTTGGCCGTAAATCGGGGGAGTCCATCCTTTAGGCAGTTTGCCTTGCGGACGCACTCCAATCGCATTATCCGGAATGGGATGTGCCGCTGCTGTTTGTAACGGAAGCTCATCAGGCAGATGCTTGATCTCAAAATCTTTGTACTGGATCGTCATTGCGGGACCCACATGCACCTGAACCGCCAGCACGCCTTCCAATTTCCTCCCAACCTCATCCAGGTCGATGACATCCACGGTTTTGGCTCCATTAATCCAGTGGCGGTGGTGATTACCTTCAACCAACACGCGGTACTCGTGCCACTCATTGGGAGTCACATTCGGTGCTTGCCACGTATCGATAATCCAACCCTGCCCCTTTGAATCGATGATCACTTGATTCCCTGTACGAGCAAGAATGCGTCGCTCCTTCTCTTCATAAAGCATTCCGTTGTACAGTGGATTGTTTGCCACAACGTCACATTGATACCCCGTCACAACATCGATTCCAAGATCAGGGCGAGAAGTGCCACGATACTGTATGCCACTATTTCCACCATCTGTGACTTTTACTTTGACTCGAAGGTCAAAGTTACGAATGGTTGATCCTTTCCACGTTAGGAAGCGATTCATTTTCAAGCCTCCATCTGTTGTTCCCGTGATGGCACCATCCTTGACTGACCAGTAGTTCGTGTCGCCCGACCATTGCCGAAGGTTTTTGCCATCGAAAACTTTCATGAATCCTTCATCGTTGACGTGACCCACGTTAATAGCAGAAGCCATTGGTGTGGGATCGGTTGATCGGCTGAGGCTTGTGATAGGATCCAGCGGACCACCGTACTCATCCACTTGATCAGTTGTGCGTTGTCGCATGGTCACAAGTACACCTTTGTAGTCAGGGTCACTGGCCAAGTTGATTAATTCATCCGGGTCATTCTTCAGATCGTGAAGAAATTCATGATTCTCATGATCAAAATAGCGAACGTACTTGTAGTTCTCATTTCGTAACCCTTCAAAGGCGGGGATGCGATTACGAACGGCAAAGTGCTCATGAAATGTTTCCTTTCTCCAGTTTTCATGATTTTCACCATTCACAATTGGCTGCAAACTATGGCCCTGATAGCGCTTTGGGATTTCTATTCCTGCCCAGTCCAGGAAGGTGGCTGGCAAATCGAGATTCAGAGCTGTTGCCTTTGTCACTTGTCCACGCTGGGACGGTTTCACTCGCGGATCGTAAATGATCAGGGGAACACGGAGTGATTCTTCAAAATGAGACCATTTTCCCGCCAAGCCACGGTTTCCCATGTAATAACCATTGTCGGCTGAATAGACGATAATCGTATTATCGGCCAGACCCGCTGCTTCAAGAGATTGCATGAAGCGGCCAATCGCGCCATCAATTCCACTTACCATTCGGTAGTAGGCACGAACATTCATCTGATATTTTTCATCAGTGTTCCAACGCCAAAAGAAACGTTCACGATTAATAGTGGTCTGCAGAAAGTCTGGGAGAGCATTAAAAATTTCTGGTGCTTGTAACCGCGGCCCAGCAATCTCGATGTCTTCGTACATTCCGTCAACGGCCCGTGGCCAGGGAAAATGCCCGATTCCAGGCCTGCGATCACTATCTTCTGCATGGCACGCATTGAACCACATGTTCAATGCAAATGGCTTGTCTTTGGGTTGAGACTTAATGAACTTGATCCCCCGATCAACGATCACCTCCGTCTCGTGACGCAGGCTACCATCGGGCTGCTTTTTGTAAAACGGATTGCGTCCAATTGCCTCGAATTCATCGAAGTGATCTTCACGTTTGAATTTACGTGGCATCTTGGCGTGCCACTTTCCGAAATAGCCGGTGCGGTAACCCTTCTCTCGTAACAGATCGCTATACAAGGTTTCAACAGCTGCAGGAGTCGCAGTGTCCGGATTGCTTGATGTTCCAAAACTACGACCAGTCAGTCCACTGAGGATGGTGGTGCGACTGACCCAGCAAATGGAATGACTCACACAGGCGTTGTCGAATCTGGTGCCTTCTCGTGCCAACGCATCGATGTTGGGGGTCTGAACAACGGGATTCCCGTAGCAGCCAAGCGTGCTGGTGGTTTGGTCATCCGTGAAGAAAAACACAATGTTCGGTGTTTCGGCCGTTCCTGTTTCGGCCGTTCCTGTTTCCGCCGTTTGTGTTTCCGCCGTTTGTGTTTCCACTGCAAATGTGTCAGCTGGGCATAGCAGAGTGCTGAAGACAATTGTGCTGAACAGTAGATGCATCAAAGAAGATATTCGAAGAGTCGAATGCATGGTATTTTGCGATCGGGGGTGGGGGCTGTAAAACAGTTGCGTCGACGCAATCAAGGTTTGGGAAATCACTGAAAGGTCACAGGAATCTCTCACTGTATTCTACCGCATCCTGCTGACGCTTGAATCCACTGCCCGCTTTTCACGAGCCTCCACGACTGCACGCTCTTACATCCAATGTGTAAATCGGTCGCTTTGCGTAAAGTCGCTGGTTGGTTTGTTGTCGAGTCGCGAAAGAATCAGAGAAAGAAGACAAGAGATTATAGAAAAAGTGGGAGAAATAGAAATTGGGTAGAACTTGTAGAAATATCTGTAAAAGATATCAAGCAGATCCAGTTCCAAATAAAATCAGATATGAAATTGGACAAAAAAGATGTACATTTTGCGGAATTTTCTTATCTTTAGATGATGTAA
>JAQWMC010000003.1 GCA_029246985.1 Pirellulales bacterium | reverse complement strand
GTGAGCCGAACGCTCCGGCGATACGCTAAGGTTTTTCAGAAACTTGATAATCATATCGCGCAGCGGGCACACGATATCTATGACATTGAAAAGAGTCTTCTGCGAAACCTTCTAGGTCAACGCAGGGAGACGCTTGCGTCGATCTCAGAGCCAGTCGTGATACTTGCTCATAATCTGACGCCGAGTGAAACAGCAAATCTGGATAGGCGTTTTGTAAAAGGTTTTGCAACAGAACTTGGTGGGCCAGGGAGCCATACGGCAATCGTTGCAGAAGGGCTTGAGATACCTGCCGTTGTTGGAATTGGTCCTTTCTTGGCAGATGTTTCCGGTGGTGAGCCGGTCATTCTTGATGGCAATCAAGGCGTAGTCATTCTTCAGCCAGACGAAGAAACCATAGCCCGATACAGACTTGAAGCTGAAGTTGCTGAAACGGTTGCTGCGTCCCTCGGGCAGTTGCGAGACTTACCGGCAGAGACAATCGATGGTGTGAGAGTACAAATTCGAGGAAACATTGAGTTTCCTGAAGAAGTTGAGCAGTGCATGCGACGGGGCAGCGATGGTATAGGGCTTTATCGCACCGAATTTCTCTACCTCACAAGCCGGCACGAGCCGAGCGAAGAAGATCATTACCGTGCGTACCGTAAGGTTATCGACGCAATTGACGGGAAGCCGATGGTGGTCCGGACGTTGGATTTAGGCTCCGACAAAATGCTTACTGAGAAAAGCCCGGAGGAGGAGCGGAATCCATGTTTGGGCCTGCGAAGTATTCGCCTTTCCTTGCGGCAGTTGCCGATGTTTCGGACGCAGTTGCGTGCCATTCTGCGGGCGAGTGCACACGGTGATGTCCGAGTGATGTTTCCATTGGTCTCGACAATCCTTGAGTTGCGTCAAGCACGATTAGTCTTGGCTGATGTAATGGAGGACCTTGCTGAGCATGATATTGATTTCAATCCAAAGCTAAAAATTGGAATAATGGTTGAGACACCTGCTGCCGCAATGATGCTCGATGCATTCATTGAGGAAGTGGACTTTGTCTCTGTTGGGACAAACGACCTCATTCAGTACACGCTGGCTGTTGATCGTGGAAATAAGGATGTAGCAGATCTCTACAGCGCGTGTGATCCAGCAGTTATCAGATTGTTAAAGAGATCTCTTGATATTGCGGACGATGCCGAAGTGTCGGCAAGTGTCTGTGGTCAGATGAGTGGAAGTGTTATGTACACCCAGTTATTGCTTGGCCTTGGGCTTCGCGAACTGAGTGTGCCTGCTGCAGCCATACCAGAAATTAAACAGGCGGTTCGAAGCGTATCAATCGCCGATTGTCAGGCTGTTGCGAAACGGGTTCTTGAAATGAACAGTGCTCGTGACGTAAAGGCCTTTTTGCGTGATCAAAAACGACGGCTTCTAGCGGAGACTGTCGCGTGATGCATGTGCTGCCCGACGGGTGGCTGATCAATAGAAAGAAAGAACTATTATGAAGCAGGAAATGCTGATTAATGTGACGCAGGCTGAAGAATGCCGCATCGCAATTATTGAGGAGGGTGTACTGGAGGAACTTTATGTTGAACGAACAAGCCAGGAAAACCTTGTTGGCAATATTTATAAGGGACGAGTTGTTAACATCGAGCCATCCATTCAGGCTGCCTTTGTTGATTTCGGTGTTGGACGGAATGGATTTCTCCATATCAGTGATATTGAGCCTCAGTACTATCGTCAGGGTGGCCTTGATCCCGACAAGGCTTTTGAATTGACCGATCCGGCAAAAGCTCCTTCTGAAGGATCAAATAACGGAGGTAGGCCTTCAGATCGACGTCGAAAGCCACGAATTGGTGATCGTCCTCGTATCAAGCCTCCGATACAAGACGTTTTGAAACGGGGTGATGAATTACTGGTACAAGTCATCAAGGAGGGTTTTGGTACGAAAGGGCCTACGCTATCAACCTACATCTCCATTCCTGGCCGGTACCTCGTCCTTATGCCGCCGCTTGGTCGAGTTGGAGTCTCGAAAAAGATTGATAATGAAAAAGAACGGCGAGTGCTTCGAGGGATTATGAATGCGCTCAAGCCACCCAAGGGAGTCGGCTTTGTCGTACGAACAGCTGGTACTGAGCGAACCAAGTCAGAGATGGCTCGTGACATGGCGTATCTACTGCGGCTCTGGAAGAGCATCGTCAAACGGATGAGAAAATATTCCGCTCCAATCGATATCTATCAGGAAAGTGACATGATTATTCGGACAATCCGAGACATGTTCACCGAAGATGTGGAAAGAATTCTTATTGACGATCGTGCTGCATATGAACGAGCAAAAGAGTTCCTCGAGTTGGTTATGCCTAAGTACGCCAGCCGGTTGCAGTTTTATGATGGTAAAGAACCATTGTTTTATCGCTATCGACTCGAAGAAGAAATTAGCCGAATTCATCATCACAAAGTCCCGCTTAAAGGAGGAGGGTCGATCGTAATCGATACGACCGAAGCGCTTGTTGCTATTGACGTCAACTCAGGAAGTTTTCGTACAGAAAAGTCAGCGGAAGAAAACGCCTATCAGATGAATCTGATAGCGGCAAAAGAGATTGCTCGCCAGTTGCGATTACGGGATCTCGGTGGCGTCATTGTGAATGACTTCATTGATATGCGGCGAGAGAAATATCGTCGTGGAGTTGAGAGGGCCTTGCATGATGCAATGAAGCGAGACAGAGCTCGAACGAAAGTCTTACGAACGAGTCCCTTCGGGCTGATAGAGATGACTCGGCAGCGAATCCGTCCGTCACTGCGAAAGAGTGTTTTTCGAGATTGCCCCACGTGCTTGGGCACTGGAATGGCAAAAACTGCAGAAAGCATGGCGATCGAGGTTATGCGAATGCTGCAACTGTCGGTAACGCGTGAGGATATTGCGCGTTTGACAATCACAGTGCATGATGAAGTGGCAACCTGGATAAACAACCGTAAGAGACGAGAGATTGCCCAGTTCGAAGACGTTTCTCGTGTGGAACTTCATATTGTGGGTCAGGACACTGCATCCCCAGAACACCTGGCAATTGAAGCATGGGAAGCGAGTGGGCGAACGGTGCGGTTTCCATAAACTTCAGCAAAAAGTAGTGAAGAAAGTGTCAAACTCCCGTGCTTTGCGCACGAGGCTGGATTTTCTCGCTCACGGATTACAATCAAGAGTTCCCGAATTGGGTACTGGTTTACATGAATTGAGGTTTTCTGATGGCTGCCGAAACAACATCTTCTGACACACCAACGACCGACACCATGGTTAGTGGTGGTCATCACTACTGCATCGTGTCAGATGGCGGGCGTCAGTATCGTGTCTCTGAGGGTCAAGAAATCGAAGTCGATTTTCGGCCAATTGACGCAGGGACTGAACTTGTCTTCGACAAAGTGCTTGCAGTCAGTAAAGAAGGAAAGCTCCGGATAGGGGCTCCGATCATTGACGGTGCCGTTGTCAAGGCAGAAGTTCTTGGTCTATCTCAGGGTGAAAAAATCTACGTTCAGAAATTTCGTCGCAGAAAGAACTATCGTCGAAGAACAGGGCATCGGTCAGTTTCGACGAAAGTTCGAATCCGCGAGATACCCACGGTTGAGTAATCGATTCTGATTTGAAGATGTCTGGAATTAGTTCACGCCTCAAGTTCAATCTTGAGTATTTCTGCGAATCTATTCAATGATTCCTGCAAGTGGACCACCTTTTCGGCAGAGGCTGTCGATTTTCTTCACAACATCAGGGTCTTCCGCGACGGGTGGAGCATGGTGCGGCTTGAGCCGGGCATCAATGACAAGTGGCCCTGCGCAGCCCCAATGTTTTTGATGAATCGACTCTCGGACACCATGAACATCAATTGCCGGATTGGATCTGGTGAATGCGATCCACAGAAAATTTTCCAAAGTTGCCGCAGTGAATGCACTGTTATCTGCAATTATAATCAAAGGCCATTTCAGAAGGTCATCTTGCTGATCGATCGATTGAGTAAATCGTTGTATGTCCTGAGTCCAATGAGCCTGCTTTGTTGAGTGCCAAATTACATCGTCATTTGCTGCATCAAGAGAAGGTTGTGGTTCGATAGGTGGGCCGGTGACTGAAAGTATGCCGGGTATGCATGCAAACGGTTTCGAGAAACCCTCCGGAAGGCGAATGTTTCCTGATATTTCGTTTGGTAGTTCTCGGACTGATTGACCACGGGCAGCTACGACCAACTTAGAACCATTGTTCAATCCTTTACCTGAGTAATCGAGCGTATCAATTGTTGTCTCGGTATGAAAATGGCAGTCTCGTCTCCAGTCCACTCGTTGCAGAAGATGGCTGAAGAACCTTTGTACGTCGCGAGCATTCAGGTCGGGTGCATCCGTCTGATTGGCAATAAACAGATATTTCGCCAGAGAAAGCTGGCCCTGTCCAAGTATTGCTGAAGCCTGGGTGAGTAACTCAGCTGGTCGAGATGAATTTTTCCAAGGAAGATAACGCTCACTGCCAACAGCCAGAAGAAGGGGATGAACACCGGCCGCATCTACGGCATGAATACTCGATATTCCTGGAAGTACCGTTGGAATAATAGGACCAGTGATTTCATGAACAAGCCACCCAAACATGGTGTCTTCCTGAGGCGGTCGTCCTACCACCGTAACAGGCCAGATGGCATCCTCTCGCTGCCATACATGGTCAACTCGCATGACGGGAAAATCATGCTGTCGCGAATAGTAACCGAGGTGGTCACCAAATGGACCTTCTGGCTTTGTTAAATCTGGGGCAATTGTCCCCTCGATAACGAAATCAGCATCTGCGTAAATAGAAGGGCGTCCCTTGCGGCGAATCATTGGTATACGATGGCCTGCCAAAGCACCGGCAAACGTAAGTTCAGAAAGGCCTTCGGGCAACGGCATCATTGCAGAGACAGCCATGGAAGGAGTGCCTCCGACGAAGATCGCCACTTTGAGAGGCTCTGTCCTCGCAATAGCTGCTGCATGATGTACACCAATTCCTCTGTGTATCTGATAATGCATGCCAACTTCATTATTCTCCTCGTAGCAATTACCACGTAATTGGACCCGATACATGCCCAGATTCGAGGTCTTCATTGAGGGTGCATCCGGATGCTCCGAATAGACAGCTGGCAGCGTAATGAATGGGCCACCATCACCAGGCCAGCCGGTTACGCCTGGAAGGCTTGTAAGGGGAACATCACGATTGAGAACACCTCCTCCACGGACGTGCCGTGGAATCATGCTGAGGGCGTCAAGAGGGCTTCGCCAATATCGTAAGGGGTTTTGGACGGCAGCGGTTGGGTCCATCTTTAGTTCAACCAGCCTTCGTACCCGCTCAAGGGTATCGGAAAATAAGCGTTCAACACGCTTCTGTGTGCCGTAGAGATTCGTAAGTATTGGGTGCTGCGTACCGAGAGCAGATGTGAAGAGAAGAGCCGGACCTCCAGCCCTGAAAAGTCGTCGTTGAATTTCAGCTATTTCAAGGTGTGGGTCGATTGGGTAATCAATCTCAATGACCTCTCCTTCTCCCCGAAGAGTTTCGACGCATTGACGAAGTGTTCTAAATCCCATGCAATCCTCCTTAGGTATGGTAGCGTCGAGTGCACTCTCGGTTGTTAAAATCTGTTGAGATAGTGTTGCCGTCATGATCCTCACAGTTACATGGTAAGGATAAGGTATTGAACATGCCCGATTTATTTAGTGCTACGCGAAAGGAAAACGTTGAGCGGGTGGCTCCTCTGGCGGCTCGAATGAGGCCCAGGAGGTTAGCTGATTATGTTGGGCAGTTGCAGGTCATTGGCTCGGGGAAGCTTTTAAGGCGATTGATTGAGGCTGACCGGCTCGGCTCAATCATTCTTTACGGCCCCCCCGGAGTTGGCAAAACAACCCTTGGTGAGATTATTGCCACGGAGACAAAGCGTCGATTTATAGAGCTTTCTGCAACCGCTTCAGGGGTGAAAGATCTTCGCGATGTCATTGAGAGTGCGCGGCGTCGATTAGAGGACGATGCCTGCCGAACCTGCTTATTTATCGATGAGATTCATCGTTTTAATAAATCACAGCAAGATGTTCTGCTGCCCGATGTCGAAAATGGCGTTATCGCGTTAATTGGAGCAACAACACAAAACCCATTTTTTGCGTTGACTCCTGCTTTGGTAAGTCGAAGTCGTATTTTTGAACTTCAAGCACTTCAGCCAGAAGACATAAAAAAAATTATTGAACATGCACTTGTTGATAAGGAACATGGGTTTGGGTTGCGGGAAATCAATATTGATCCTAAGGCGATCGATTTCCTTGTAGAAACCGCTGACGGTGATGCCCGTAGAGCCCTTGGTGGGCTTGAGGTTGGAGTACTTTCATCAACTGATCGTCCATTACTCTTTACGGAAGAACTTGCCCGTGAAAGTGTGCAGCGAAAAGCCGTTGTGTACGACTCGGGAGACACACACTACGACTGTGCAAGTGCGCTTATTAAGAGCATACGTGGCAGCGATGTAGATGCCGGAATGTACTGGCTCGCGCGCATGCTCGAAGGCGGCGAAGATGTGCGTTTTTTGGCCAGAAGGCTGGTTATTTTGGCCAGCGAAGATATCGGAAATGCTGACCCTCGTTCACTTCTTATTGCAATAGCTGCTATGCAGGCGACTGAGTTTGTAGGTTTGCCCGAATGCCAGCTTGCGCTGGCTCAAGCTGTTTCGTATCTTTCACTCGCGCCAAAAAGCAACGCATGCACACGAGCTATTGCAGATGCTCGACATGATGTTTGTGAAAAATCCGTTTTACCTGTCCCGAGGCATTTGCAGGACAAGCACTATGCAGGAGCAAAAAGACTTGGTCACGGTGAGGGGTATGCCTATGCCCACGATGCTCCTGATGCGATTGCACAACAGGACTACCTTGGTGTGGAGCGACACTACTATCAGCCAACCAGTCGAGGTTTGGAACGAGACCTTGGTGAACGGTTGGCTGAAATTAGGCGGCGTTTGAAGGAGTCACATCAGGTGCCTGCGAATCCGTCTGCGAGCGAAGTTCGTGGACAAGATCCTGCGTAAGGAACTTCTCGAGGGCTGCCAAGCTTCTTGCAACCACGGCACCATCGATAACGCGATGGTCAGCAATCAGTGTTACCAGGCACCTGCCATCAGCCTCAATTGGACGGTACGAAATACTTGTTGTGCAGAGTGTTGGGTGAAAGTGATTGCTCGAGCCAAAGCCTGCAAGCGTTGAAAGACTAAAGGTGCCAATGCGTGAGGATCGTTTACGCGACGCTGATCCAAGGTTCCACCGAAGTACCGCTCTCCGAAGAAATCCTGGAAGCATTTCGAGCTCACGTTGGCGCTTAAAAAGTTCTTGGCTTGGCTTACTGCAACACTGATCAATGAAGCGTTGTATCTCAACAAGTGGCAGTGTTTCTGGTTGATGGAGACGAGCCCAGCAAAGTTGCTCAGTATCATTTTCCATTCTGTTAATTGCTAGTGTCGCCACAATTTGATTGGTTGTTGCAATACGAGGCCATAGCCCTGGCAAAAACCAACTTCTTAGTTCAGGTGTTTCTTGGACGACCTTGCCGTAGGCCTTCAGGAAAATTGCTGCCCAGCCTATTCGATGGCGGCAGGCTGCCCTTGCTTTCGTGAGGTCGGTGAGATTGCACCATCGATCAACCGGGAACAATGGTATGTCTTTTGCCAGCATTGCGATATCTGCAACACAGCCACGGTGTCCATCACAGCGGACTGTAGAAACGGAAGAGTTTTGCATGATATGAAGGCAGCTCGGGCTGAGGAAGGCGAGAAAGAGCGACAAAAAAGTATTTTATAAGGTTCATTGAAACGATTCGGTGCTTCCAGGGGAATGCCAGAATTTTACCCGTCAGAAAAGGGTTTTAAGGCCCGCTGTTTTCATTGAAAAGTTTGGTAGAATTCTTGGAGACATGGTGGTTGTAGCTCAGTTGGTTAGAGCGTCGGTTTGTGGTACCGAAGGTCGCGGGTTCGAATCCCGTCATCCACCCTTTTCCTTTCATGGGGTTAACAATGGCAAAGCCTATCTACCGGCCGTGGTTCGATGCGGCGACCGATTCTCCTTTATTGACTGAGTATGCTCGCAAACTGGATTCATTTAACGGCGTGCTCGCTGACCGAAAGGTGGAGCTTGCCGAACTCGAAAATCAGGAGAAGCGAGTCGTAGATCTAATGAAAGAGGTGGAGCCTCTGCTTGAACCAGACGTTTACGAAAAGGTTACAGAATTACTCTGTGAGATTACTTCGTATGACATGATGTCGGCTTTTCATCTTGCTTCCAAAGCTCGTGCTGGACGTGCTCTCAATTCAAAACCTGAGAGTTGATCAGCAGTATTTCTAGCTTTGTTTATCATTCGTTGGCAGGGTAGTCTGCTAAGTGCTAGTAGGTTTCGATAAGATGTTCAAGTTGATGTAATCAGTCCTCCGTTTCTTCCTCAAGGGAATTCGCTGAGAAGTCACCATGGCAAAGAAAGTAATGAAACGCAGTAGTTCACGCAGTGCTGGTGCAACGTCCACGCTGCCTCCTGTTGATCGAAAAACTCGTAAGCTGATTGTTGGCTTAGCAAATGAAGTCGAGAAGGCTGCGGAAAGGCGCCGTGATCCACATCTGGATATCCCAACCCGGAGTCTTTCAAACGTTCGATTCAATAAGTCACGAAAAATAATTGAGATGGGTGGCCAGAAGAATAGGCGACACCTTTTTAATCTCAGCCAAGCGAAGAGCTATATGCAAACGCTTCTTGTAGCTACGGGCTGTAAGTCACTTATCGACCAGCAGAAGACAACGAGTATTCGAGGGCTGTACTACCTGCTTAAGCACACTATCGAGGGGACACGTGAAGAAACCTTTGGCACACAGGATGAATGCGATCCAATCATCGAAGATCTCGAAGTGACACTTGAGAGCCTCCGAGAGCAGCTCCATGTGTATGCAAGTAATCGTGGTGGTATGGTCGGCCCTATTACATTGATTGATTCCGGAGATGAGATTGATTGTTCTCGTATGGGATCGGGTGGGTACAGCATCCCCTCAATTGTTGAGGAAGAGGTAATTCGCTTCAAGAAATGTACTGCCAAATTTATTCTTCATGTCGAGAAAGATACCGTGTGGCGGAGGTTTAATGAAGATAAGTTTTGGAGAAAACACAATTGTCTACTGACGCATGGTGGTGGTCAGCCACCACGTGGTGTGCGTCGAATGCTCTATCGCCTCCATCATGAACTCAAGCTTCCGGTCTACTGTTTGCTTGATAATGATCCTTGGGGCTATTACATCTACTCTGTTCTGAAACAGGGTTCTATTAATCTTGCTTACGAATCAAAGCGAATGGCTATTCCGTCAGCCAGATTTCTTGGTTTGCGATCGATCGATTACGATAAATGTCAACTCGCCCCGAGTGTTCAAATAGCACTGAGTGACTCAGACGTAAAAAGAGCGAAGCAGATCGCCGCATATCCTTGGTTTGCTGCCAAGAAAGCATGGCAGAAAGAAATTCAGAAGATGCTCTCAAACGGCTTCAAGCTGGAGGTCGAGTCTTTGATTTCAAAAGACATCAGCTACGTTACGGAGGTTTATACACCAGAACGACTCGCTGATCGTGACTGGTTAGACTGATGGCAACGTCTGATAGCAATGCCTCTGTTTACCGGTCTCTTCCTAGCACCGTACGTCGTCAGCACGACCAATGAGTCCAGTCCGACGAACCTGCCGTGGTTGGCTCACTGCATTAGAGCCTTTTTCCATGCATGCAATTTGATCTGGGACTGGTGGCCTGCCAAAAAATTCCGCTATTCGCCCAACAACAGTCGCCTGTTCGGTCGGTTCAAGCTCGGCAAAAATTGGAAGAGCGAGTGTTTCTTTTGCAGCCTGTTCGGTAACAGGAAGGTCACCCAATTCCCAGCCAAAGTTTGCAAAACATTTCTGCAAATGAAGAGGAACGGGATAATAGATTTCTGTTCCAACACCGGTTGCCATTAAATGCTCCCGCAGGGCATCTCGCTTTCCATCTGCCACACGGATGACATATTGATTCCATACATGTCTTCCACGGGTGTCAATTTTTGGTGTTGTAATGACATCTTCCAATTCACAGTGGTTCATCATTTCTGTGTATCGAATGGCATTGTGAGCTCGTTTCGTTGTCCATTGATCGAGGTGGGGGAGTTTGATGCGGAGGACAGCGGCCTGAAGTGAATCGAGCCGACTATTGATGCCAACAACATCATGGTAATAGCGAGGTTCCATACCGTGGACGCGAAGTTTTCGAAGTGCATCTGCTAGGTCATCACGTGTCGTCGTGAGAAAACCTCCGTCACCAAATCCACCAAGATTTTTTGTGGGGTAAAAACTGAAGCAACCCATGTCACCAAGTCCACCACTGCATCGTCCATGCCACGTAGATAGAATTGACTGAGCGGCGTCTTCGATAATTGGAATACCGGCCCCGTTTGCAATCGGTAAGAGTGCATCCATGTCAACGGTTTGTCCGAAGAGATGAACCGGGATAATGGCGCGTGTTCGAGACGTGATTCGGCGAGCAACGTCATCAGAATCGATGAGAAATGTGCTCGGGTCGATATCTGCAAATATGGGTATACCACCTAATCGCGTGACGGCACTTGCTGTTGCAAAAAAAGTGTAGCTAGGAAGGATCACCTCATCACCCGGCTCGATGTGAAGGGCCATCAATGCGAGGAGAAGAGAATCGCTTCCGGATGCACAGCCAATGACATGAGGTACATCGAGAATAGTTGATAATTCATTTTCTAACGCCGTCACATCAGGCCCCAGAACAAAGCGACCGGAATCACAGACGTCGTCCATGACCTGCCGGAATTGCTCTCGAAGTGGACCATTCTGTCGGTCAATAGCGAGGAGGGGGACTTTTGGAAGAAAGTCAGTAGAGTCGGATAATTTGTCGGTCGAATCTGAACTAGAACCGGGTGTCATCGCTTCGTTGTCTCCGCTAGGCAGGAGGGCTCGTTTCGGCAGAAGATATGTGTCTCTTACCTATGTAAATCGTCATGTTTGATCCGGGCTCGCCACTTCGAAATTTTATTTTTTACCCCCGCAGGCCCCGGCTGTACCGGCGGGTACTCAAAGTGATGAATATTTTGCAAGTGGGCTGAGTGTCAAGATCAAGCTTGGTCAGAGTGAGAAAGGGAGGCTTGGGAAGACTCGGTGGTTTGACAACGGTACCCATTGCACTCTACATTCATCGTCAGAGACGTGCGGGTTGTTCCGCACCAACGCCTCGTTTCTTTCCGAGTGGAGTCGTCCTCAGCTGAGTGGCGTCCTATTCTATAAGAGCGAGAAAGTGAGTCCCTGTTGATTGTTATTCAGGTTGTAGTGAATTCTTTGAGAAGCACCATCGAATGTCAATTTGCTGTAGGGCTCCATTTCCTTCACTGTACGAAAACCGGCGGAGCGGATGGGTTCCACGACCGTCATTGACTTAAGAGAAATCGCGAAGCAGCTTGGATTGCCCGAGGAGGGCGTTCTTGCAGCGGTGCAACTTATTGATGAGGGAAATACGGTTCCCTTTATAACGCGATATCGCCGAGATCAGACGAACGGTCTCGATGAACTGCAGATCCGAAGTATCACACATGCAGTTGGTAAAGCGCGGCAACTGGCTGACCGAAAGCAGACCATCCTTCGAACCATTGAAGGGCAGGGGAAATTAATACCTGAGTTGCGTGAGGAGATCGATGCAGCTGAGAACACCAAAGTCCTTGAAGATCTCTATCTCCCTTTTAAACCAAAACGGCTTTCACTTGCAGAGCAAGCGAAACAAAAAAGATTAGAGCCGCTTGCCCAGGAAATAATCACGGCAGATTCTCAGGCAGCAGATCTGGAGAAGCGAGCGGCAGATTTTGTCGATGATGATTCGGGTGTTGCCTCTGCGGCTGACGCGCTCCTTGGTGTGGGTCATATTATTGCTGATCTTTTTAGCTCACGAGCCGACGTCCGCCAACGCTTACGCAAACTTCTATTTCAGAAGGGTCGGCTTCGTAGTCTGCGAATCGAAACTCCGGGTAAGGCACTGACGAAAACGGCGAAGCATTTTAGAGACTATTTTGATTTCGATGAGCACCTGCAGAAAGTGCCACCTCACCGTGTCTTGGCAATGAATAGGGGTGAACGAGCAAAGATTCTTCGAGTCCGTGTCGAGGGGCCGAACGAAGAAATACAAACGATAATAGAAGAACTTGTTATTCCGACGGAACACCCGCATAGAGACTTTCTTAAAGGCTGTTGCCGCGATGCACTAGCGCGACTAATTTTGCCCAGTCTCGAACGTGAAGTGCGTCGCGAGATGACAGATGCCTCTGAAGAGCATGCGATTGCAGTTTTCGCTCGAAATTTAAGAAATCTACTGTTGCAGCCTCCGGTAGCTGGCCGAGTTGTTCTTGCGATTGATCCTGGATTTAAAAGTGGTTGCAAAGCAGTCGTACTTGATTCCTGCGGGAATCCCTTGGCTCGTGACATCCTGCACATAGTGGGTAAAGCTGAACAGAAAACCGCAGCAGCAAATCGAATAGTTGAGCTTGTTCGCGAGCATAGCTGTAATGTGATTGCCGTTGGGAATGGGACGGCAGGACGAGAAGTAGAATCGTTACTCTCAGAACTCATCGTTGGTGACTTGCAAGAACACAATGTCGCTTATGTAATTGTCAATGAGGCAGGAGCGAGTGTCTATTCGACAAGCCAGTATGCGCGTGAAGAGTTGCCTGATTTCGAAGCAGCTTATCGTGGTGCAGTATCAATTGGCCGTCGATTACTCGATCCGCTTTCAGAGCTGGTGAAAATTGAGCCCGCAAATATTGGTGTTGGACTCTATCAGCATGACGTCAAAGCCCGCCATCTTCATGCATCACTCGATGCGGTTGTTGAAGGGTGTGTCAATTATGTTGGAGTCGATGTCAATACGGCGAGTCCTGCACTCTTGCGTTATGTTGCTGGCTTGAATCAGGCTGTTGCAAAAGGAATTATTGATTGGCGAGCCGCAAAGGGGCCGTTTACTTCACGAGAGCAGTTCCGTGAGGTGCCGGGTTTTGGTGACGCGGCTTATGTACAAGCAGTTGGGTTTTTGAAAATATCTGAAGGTACAAATCCACTTGATGCGACCAGAATCCATCCAGAGAGCTATCAGGTTGCCGAGAAAGTGCTTGAAAAAATAGATGCATCTTCAGCCGAGCTCATCGATCGTGAGAAACATCAGAAAATTTCAGACGCAGTCGGTGACACAGACCTGACATCTATGGCTGATGAATTAGGTGTTGGCCGACTTTTACTTGCGGATATCGTTGAACAGTTTCTGCGTCCCGGTCGAGACCCCCGTGAAGATTTGCCAGAGCCCTTGTTCAAGCAAGGTGTACTCAAGTTTGAAGATCTCGAAGTTGGTATGGAACTGCGAGGGTCGGTACTCAATGTTGTTGATTTTGGGGCTTTTATTGATATCGGCTTGCATGACAGTGGACTTGTGCATGTAAGCCAGCTTTCGAGTGGATTTATACGCGATCCATACGCAGCTGTTGTTGTTGGTCAAGCTGTTAAGGTCTGGGTTCTTGAACTCGACAAGAATCGCCGTCGTGTTGCTTTGACAATGATTAGGCCCGGTTCAAAACCCATTCATGGAGCAAACAGAGGACGCCCACAGAATCATAAAAAGAAATTTTCGGAGAATAGCGATCAGAAGAAGTCCGCGGAGAGAAAGGGACCACCAGGTGGTCGTGGTCATCGAAAACCTGGGAGTGGTCCAAGAAAGGGTAAGAAACAAGATCGCGGTCCTCGCACGTATACTTCTCGCCCCGATCGAAAAACAAAAAAACCGCTGACTAATGAAATGAAGGCTGGGCAGGCACCATTACGGACATTTGGAGATTTGAAACAGTTTTTTGATATTCAAACCGGGGCCGATGACTCAGTAGACAAAAAGGATTCAAAAAAGAGGAAGCCAAAGAAGGAACTGCAAGAAACAGATTCCGTAGAACCTGCAAATCATTCTGTAGCACAAAATTCGTTGGATGAGCCGCGATCGGAAGACACAACACCAAAAGGCACGACACCAGAAGATAGTGAAGACACTTCCGCAGGTGCAGAATCTACAGCGAAGTCGAGTTCATTACAGAATTCGAATATATCCGAGGAATCAGAGGAGACCCCCTCTCCTCAACTCCGTGATGCAACGGACCCAACGCTTGGGCAACAGCCTGGTAAGAATGCTTCAAAAGATACGCCACAGTAGTAACGGCACACCTATCGTTCACGAAACGTTATGCGGCCTTTGGTGAGGTCGTAGGGAGAAAGTTCAACTTTGACTTTATCTCCTGGGACGATCCGAATAAAATTCTTTCGCATTTTGCCGGCTACGTGGGCATTGACGATATGCCCACCTTCGATCTGCACCCGGAATCGGGTGTTTGCCAATGCTTGTGTCACAACGCCTTCAACTTCGAGTGCTTGTTCTTTTTCCGCCATGGGAATCCTATGGAAAACGAGTAATGGTTTTCTCGACTCTATCCTGCCCGAAGGAAAACGTCCAGTCAGGTTGCAGTCTTAGTCGTCAACGGCGACTGGAGCCGCATCTGACGCTTTCCATCGCAGGTAGGCATCGAGAAAGCCATCTAGATTGCCATCCAGCACGCTCTGGAAATTTCCTACGTAATGGCCTGTTCGCTGATCCTTCACTCGTTGATCAGGGTGAAGGAAATAATTTCGAATTTGAGAACCAAAACCAGTCTTTGGCTGGAGCTTGTATTTAGCGAGTTGCTCAGCTTCACGTTTCTCTTCCTCGAGTCGTGCAAGTCGAGAACGTAACATTTTGATGGCAGTCGCTCTGTTTTTATGTTGACTACGTTCACTTTGGCACTGAACCACAATCCCACTCGGAAAGTGGGTCAAGCGAATAGCGCTTGAGGTTTTATTGACGTGCTGTCCCCCAGCGCCACTTGCCCGAAAAACATCCTCTCGAATGTCTTCATCTTTTATCTCTATGTCCGTATCGTCATCACTTATTTCGGGCGACACGTCAACGGCTGCAAAACTGGTCTGCCGTTTCCCTTCCGCATTAAATGGGCTGATCCGTACCAGTCGGTGAATGCCCATTTCGCCGCGGAGGTATCCATATGCCCACGGTCCTCGTATGGCAATGGTGGCATTCTGAATACCAGCGACGTCATCGTCCTGCCTGTCGAGTAGTTCTATACTCAGTTCTCTCTTGTTAGCCCACGCCGAATACATCCGAAGCATCATCTCGGCCCAGTCGTTTGCATCCGTGCCGCCATCTCGAGCATGGATTGATACAAGTGCATCACAAGAATCATGTGGGCCACTTAGCAGAGAAGTTAGTTCCAGTTGATCAACAAGGCCTTCGACTCGAGTAACTTCAGTCGAGAGTTCACTTTCCAAAGAATCGTCTTCCTTGACCAATTCGACGAGTGCTTCGAGGTCATTGGAGGCAGAGATTGATTCATCGAGTGGCTTCAGAATCGAATTCAATTGTTTTAGTTTAGCGACAGTTGCCTGCGCAGTTTCACTGTCATTCCAGAAATCAGCCTGAGACATCCGAGCCTCAAGTTTAACTGCTGATTCAGTTCGGCCAGCGTAGTCAAAGAGAGTCTCGTAGCTGAAGGAGGCGGCCGCAGACTTCTTCTACACGATGAAAGAGTGATGTATCCATACTGCAGATTGTAGAGTGAGCTATGACCTGAGAGAAAGAGCCCGGTTATTTTGCAAGCACCGTGCGAGATCTTTTTCTCTTACGGGGGTTAAAGACGCTCGATAATGTTTCCCGGTGAACGGATAGCTATCCTGCGAATTTCAAGGGCGGCACACGCTGCGAGTACGCGAGAAGGCTCAATGTTCATGTATTCAACAACCGCATCGATAGTAGTTTTTTCAGTCTGATCTGAAGTGGCATCAATTGCAGCAAGCACATTCTGTTCAAATTTATCAAGTTGTAGCTCTGCTGGTTTGTGAATCTCATGCCCTTCTGAAGTCCGAACTTTTTTATGCAATGGTCCCAGTTCATCGAGAATTTCATCGATACATGTCACAAGTGTGACGCCATCACGAATAAGGCTGTGACATCCTGCTGACATTCTGCATTCAATGGGTCCCGGAAGGGCAAACACATCACGTCCCTGTTCTCCTGCAAGCCGGGCTGTTATGAGTGCACCCGAACGTTGCGAGGCTTGGATTACAATCGTGCCGAGGGAAAGTCCTGATACGATCCTGTTCCGTCTTGGAAAAGCTGCTGCATGTGGTGGCGTTGAGGGCGGAAGTTCACTGATTGCAGCTCCTTGACTAATGACATCTTCGACTAATTGATGATGTTCGCGGGGGTAGATATTGCGTAAGCCACTTCCTAGTACCGCAATAGTTCTTCCACCTGCATTGATCGCTCCACGGTGTGCAGCGGCATCGATACCGCGGGCCAAGCCACTAACGATCGTCAAGCCAGCGTGAGCAAGGCCCTCCGCGAAAGCGTGTGCAATGCGCTGCCCGGCGTTGGTGGCGTGACGAGCACCAACAACTGCGATTGCAAGACTATCGCAGGGATCGAGCGTCCCACGAACAAAAAGCATGTCAGGTGGATCAGGAATCTGAGAAAGAAGGTCAGGAAATACGGGCTCTGTATCCAAGACGATATCGATACCATGCTGCTGACAGTCTTCGAGAATACGAGACGCTTCGTCGTGAGTACTGCTCATTGAAATGGCAGATGCGAGATGGTGTCCAACGCCGTGAATGCTTTCGAGTGACGCCACACTCTCCTTTAAAACATTGGCTGCCGAGCCAAATTGATTGATCAGACGCCGCCTGAGGATTGGACCGAGGCCAGGTATTGCTGCGAGCCTGAGTCGATCAAACACTTGCTCATGATGAATAAGCGGTGAATTTTCCTGAAGTTGCGAATGCGACATGATTCAACCCGGCGACTGTGATGTGTATATATGTACACCATACAGTTTTTTCGAGAAGACGCAAAGTTTGAATCAGACAAAATCTGAGGCACCCTTGATGCACACCTATTTCGCGGCTTTGAGCTCAGCCAGATGTTGCGCGGTGTCTACGAGTCGATCCCAATTTTCCTCGACGTATTCCGGTGGACCGCCCATTTGCGAAACAGCAACAGCCACCTCTTCGGTCGCAATCATTTCAATCGCGTCCCATGGACAGACCTTCAAGTCATAAGGATTTGTCTTTTTTCCGGGAATATGGACGCACACTTCACAGCCAACACATCGTTCGATGTCAATTTCACACCAACTCTGAAGATTGTGAAATTGATCGTACTGCTGCACTTTAAAAATGCAGTCAACAGGACAGACTTCGAGACAGCTCTCGCAGCCAGTGCAGTTATCAGCATTGATTACTGCCAGTTCCTTCGGAAGTTTTTTTCTTGGGCCCTGTTTTGCCATATGAATTGCTATCGGAATGTGACTTGGGAATTCTGAACTTTAGTATTGTAGCCGTGAGAATTCCTCCGACCAAATCGAATTACTCGGGAACCAGATCCATCCGGTCTGAAACGTGGAAAATACTGGTTTTTGTCTGATTTCGCCGTAAGTGAGATGTTTGAGAGTGATCAGATTTCCACATGTCTTCACTTCCGGCCTTGGAAAAATGGCCGCGAGTAATAGTCAGTTATTATCCGTATCGAATCTTGCGTCACCCCTGAGGAACCGACTCACCGGAGAATAGCTCTTCAGCAGTCTGCCGCGCCCGAACAAGCCGCGATGTGCCGTCGTCGATGAGGACTTCGGCAGGAAACGGTTTTGAGTTGTAATTGCTGGCCATGACGAATCCATAGGCACCGGCAACCTCAATAACAAGAAGGTCACCGACACGGGCAGGGGGGAGGTCACGAGTCGATACGAAACCGCCCTCTTCCTGTGTGAAAATATCGCCGGATTCACAGAGCGGTCCACCGATTGCGACGGCTTCTAGCTCGTGTGGAGGCGTCGTCGATGTTGGGCAGAGGCTCATCGGGTGATACGAGCCGTACAGAACAGGTCGGGCAAGAGTATGGAAACCTGCGTCAACCAAGAGATACTTTTTTGAACCTTGTCGCTTCACCGCTCTTACTTCGGTGACCAGAATGCCGGCCTCAGCAGTCAGGTACCGACCGGGCTCAATTTCGAGTCGAATTCGATGACCAAAAGAATCCTCAAGACGCTTTCTGGTGGCATCCCACAGCTTGAAGTATTCCGACAGGTCAGCTCGGTGTTCGCCCTTCTGATAAGGGACCGGAAGTCCTCCACCCGCACTTATCGTTGTAAGGGAACGGCCAATGTCGCGTGCTGTCTTCTCAAGAGATTCTGCAACCGCGGCGAGATGGTTCAAATCAGCACCGCTGCCAATATGCATATGAAGACCAGTGACGGCGAGTCCCGCCCATTCCGCGCGTTGAAGAACATCTGGGATCGCTTCATGCCAGATGCCATGCTTGGAGCCTTCTCCTCCAGTATTGGTTTTCTGGCTATGACCATGCCCGAATCCAGGATTTACTCGAAGTGTTACGTTTGCACCCGGCACGCGTTGTGCCAATTGCTCAAGCATGTCTGCGGATCCACAATTGACATGGATGCCATGTTGAACGACAGCATCGAGGCTTTCATGGTCAAAAATGTCTGCCGTGTAAACAATTGGATCTGCCGCAGGTAAATTGTCTTGGCCTTCCGATGAGCCTTTCGTTGAATAGCCTGCAGCGAGGGCTCTTGCGATTTCACCATGGCTTACAGCATCCACAAGCACACCTTCGCGCCGCACAAGGTCAAGGATCGCAAGGTTTGAACACGCTTTTTGTGCAAAACGAACTGTGTCCCAATCACATAAGTCAGCACATCGCTGCCGGATTACGGACGCATCGTACGCGTAAAGTGGGGTTCCGTGTCTTTTTGCTAGCTCCTGAAGGTCGATGCCGGCAAATTGCCGTCGGATACCAGCAGATTCGGTTGTATTGGGGGCAGTATCACTCATGTCACAGATGGTTTTTGCTTTGTGGGAAGATGGCTCACACCCTGTTGTCGGTAAAACTATCACCTAGTTTTTCAGGGAAATAAAAGTGTAGCAGTCAAATTTCTTTCTCAAGGGCTATTCTGTGTGTTCCATGAGAGAAGACCCTGTCAAAACACTTGATTTTTCCACTTCGTCCGAGACTTCCCGGCTGCCGGTGATTTTGCCAACAAACGAGAATCACCAGGCGGGGGGGCTCAATCGTGCTCAGCCACAACCGGTACGCATTCGATTACAGATGTACCTTTTTCTGGGAACCTGCCTCACAACGTTTGCGGCTGGGACAGTCGGTTGGCAGCCAGTACTTCTTGGTCTTTATGGTGGCTTCACAAATGATCTGACAGAGCATTGGCTCCGAGGTCTGATTTACATGGCCTCGGTGATGGCAATTTTGACGGCACATGAAGCAGGTCACTTTGTTGCAGCATGGCGCCATCGAATTCCCGCAACACTTCCATTTTTCTTACCGCTACCGGTGATGCTGACTGGGACACTCGGCGCCGTAATTGGCATGGAAGGATCTCGGGCAGACAGAAGACAATTGTTTGATATTGCCTTAGCTGGACCGCTCGCTGGTCTTCTTGTTGCGGTTCCTCTTTTTGTGATAGGGCTGGTGCTTGCTCAACCGACAGATACCAGCCTGTTTTCGATGCCCTTACTTGCAACATGGCTTTTGCAACTTGTTCGACCAGATTTACCATTTGGTCAGGTGCTTGCCCCGAATGCATTCTTGATGGCTGGCTGGGTGGGTTTTCTAGTAACTGGACTGAATATGATTCCCCTCAGTCAACTCGATGGTGGGCACATTTGCCATGCTCTTTTTGGTAGGCGTTCGTGCTGGGTGGCCCGAAGTGTCCTCCTCGGAGCAATAACCGCTATTATTTTGACTGGAGCAGATCATTGGGTTTTGATGGTTGTTTTAATCACATTTATGGGTGTCGATCACCCTCCTATTCGAAATGAGCCAAAGCCTTTGGGCACAGCGAGAACAATTCTCGGCCTCGGTTCATTTGTCATTCCGGTGATTACATTCATGCCAGAGCCGCTTCTGCTGCCCGGATTCATTTTCATTCGTTGACGCCCCGCCACTCCGCTCGCACAATAGGCTAAGATTGTTCTAGATGAAGTCTGACGCACTGTTTCTGAAGCTGCTACATAACCGAGAGGTGATCTGTGAACTTTGTTGAATTAGAAGACCCGGCAATTTGGTCATCAATCGCTGCGGAGCAAACTCGGCAAGCGGAAGGCCTCGAAATGATTGCAAGTGAAAACTTTACGAGCCCAGCAGTTATGCAGGCAGTCGGGAGCGTCTTAACTAATAAGTATGCTGAAGGGTACCCGGGTCGAAGGTATTATGGTGGCTGTGAATTTGTTGACACGGTCGAAGACCTTGCGCGTGACAGGGCAAGGCAACTTTTTGGCGCTGAGCACGTAAATGTTCAGCCGCACTCCGGAAGCCAAGCAAATTCAGCGGTCTATCTCGCAGCCATTAAGCCAGGCGATACAGTGCTTGCGTTCGACTTAGCGCATGGCGGTCACCTTACTCACGGAATGCGACTGAATAGCTCAGGCATCTTGTATCGTTTTGTTCACTACGGTGTTCGGCAGGATGACCATCTTCTTGACTTTGATCAGATCGTTCGACTTGCTCGAGAACATAAGCCGAAATTGATTGTCGCTGGAGCAAGTGCATATCCGAGGGAAATCCCGCACGAACGTTTTGCAGAGATAGCCAATGAAGTTGGAGCAAAATTATTGGTTGATATGGCGCACTACGCCGGACTTGTTGCTGCCGGTGTTCACAACAGCCCGGTGCCTTATGCAGACTTTGTGACAAGCACAACACACAAGACATTGCGAGGACCGCGTGGTGGAATTGCCATGTGCCGAGCAGAGCATGCAAAAGACCTTGACCGAGCTGTGTTCCCAGGAACTCAAGGGGGGCCATTGATGCATGTTGTTGCAGGAAAGGCAATTGCCTTTGCAGAGGCGATCAAGCCGGACTTCAAAGAATACGCGGAGCAGGTTATTGCTAATGCTCGGGCACTCGCTCAGTCGCTTGCGGCCGGTGGCGTGAAGCTGGTGAGTGGTGGTACCGATAACCACCTCATGCTGGTCGATGTCACGCCGCTCGGTCTTGGTGGGAAATTAGCTGAAGAGGCACTGGATCGCTGTGGGATCACCTGCAATAAAAATATGATTCCATATGATGAGCGGAAGCCTGTTGATCCGTCAGGAATTCGACTAGGCACGCCCGCCCTTACAACACGAGGAATGGGGGCTGACGAGATGGAGCAGGTGGCTGCTTGGATTCTTCAAGTCCTCAAATCGCCAGAAGACTCACAGGTGATCGAATCAACTCGCCGAGAAGTAGCCGAGTTAGCAGAACAGTACCCAGTCCCAGCGGCCAAGCTGGATCAGGTTGTTACTGGATAAGATCCCAAGACGCTACGTTGCGTGAAAATGAATTCATAAGAACCGTTTCAATGTCTGTCTGTGTTTTGAAGCGTGCTGTTCGACTTGTGTTTTCATTACATGTGGGGCTGGTTTGACTGGAATCTCAAAAGTTCCCTGGCTGTTCAAGGTTTCGTGGATCGATGACGGAGTTTCAATGGAATGAAGGTTGAAGAAATATCTTCGCCGACGACCGGCTTTCGGTTTCCTGCCGAATGGGAACCACATGCTGCAACATGGCTTGCCTGGCCTCATAGACGAGCAACTTTTCTTGGTGACTTTGACGAAGTGCCACGGGCTTTTGCCGAGCTTGTCAGGCTCCTTGCTTGTTATGAACCGGTGCGTGTCATTGGCAGTGAGAATGTGCTTCGTTACGCCTCATCATTGCTTGAGGGTATTGACCAAGTCGCTCTTATTGAAATCCCAACAGACGACTCATGGCTACGAGATACAGGACCAGTTTTTTTGAAGTCGAAGGGTGTTCACGCAGAGTTGGGTATCGTGAACTTTGGATTCAACGCCTGGGGTCGAAAATACCCTTCTTGGGATGCTGATGCTGCTGTCGCCGAGAAAATCGCAGGTCATCTTGGTCTAAATACGGTAGAGGCCGAAATAGTTCTTGAGGGCGGTGCGATTGAAACAGATGGCGAAGGGACACTCTTGGTAAATCATCGTTGCATCGACGATCCACGAAGAAATCCGGAGTATGGTCGCGAGGAACTGACTGCAATTCTCCGGTCTTCCTTAGGTGTCGATACGGTTCTTTGGGTAGATGGCGATCTCGTCGGTGATGATACGGATGGTCATATTGATCAGTTAGCTCGTTTTGTTGCACCGGGGTGTGTTGTTGCGGCTCGCCAGCCTGACAGGAGCGATCTCAATCACGAATCACTCGAAGCAAATTTTGCATTATTGAAAAGTCTCAGGGATGCGCGTGGACGATTGCTCGACGTTGTACCCATCGATTTGCCACCACGTGTTTTTTTCGAAGATGTGCAGCTTCCGGCCAGCTATCTCAACTTTTGTATTGTGAATGGTGGTGTCATCGTTCCAACCTTTGGCCACGATCTGGATGCAGTCGCGATAGCGACAATCCAACACTTCTTTCCAGATCGAGAAGTCGTTCCATTTTCAGCCCTCGAATTAATTCGTGGACGGGGAGCAGTTCACTGCGTGACGTGTCAGCAACCGGCATTGGACTGATTAACGACTAATTGTTGATCGGAATGATAAAGAAGGTCATTCAGCTACCTTGTTTCTCAGGATTGCCAATCTTAACAGGCTATCCGGTCTTGCGGTGGACGGATGTTGACGCGAGTATCTTTTAAAAGTTCTCTAGTTTGGATATGGACTGCGAGATAAAGGCAGAAACGGTTACATCATGGAACAGGTTGCCAATTTTGTTCAGGGATGCGTATCTCTGTCGGCTCGCTTTATGCTCGTAGCCATTTTTTTATTCAGCGCTTTTGACAGCAAAATTCGTCACTTTTCACAGACAGCTGAGTATATGGCTAGCGAGGGAATTCCGAATCCTCGGTTAGCGCTGTTTGGCGCAATTGGTCTTATTCTTATTGGTGGTCTCTCGCTTTTGGCTGGTGCATGGACGCGAATAGGAGCTGCTTTTCTCTTCGTCTTTCTCGCTGCAGCAACATTTTATTTCCATGATTTTTGGATGATCGCTGATCCAGCACAGAGGCAATTACAAATAATTCAATTCATGAAAAATATGGCAATTGGCGGTGGACTCCTTGCATTGATTTATGCCGGAGGTGGTCCTTGGAGTGTCGATGGCTGGATTGAACAGAAGCTGGAAGAATCCGAAATTTCACCGACTCAGAAGACAAAGGGGTCGCAACGCTCGAAAGCTGCGTAAAAGAGTCCCCTTTTTCAATTGCAGTGCGTACATTGGGAAACTGATGAGTTGTCAGAGTGACAACAATACCGTCGGTTTCTCTTCTATCGTATGACTATGGTTTTCCCGCTGAGTGATGACAATTCTGATCGGCAAAGAGTTCCTTGGGTGACATGGTCGCTCATCGCAGCAAACGTTGTTGTCTTTGTGCTTTTTCAACAGGGCGGTACAAACGACGATGTCACGTTGGCCTTCTGTCAGGTCCCGGCCGAAATTGTGACTGGCCAAGATATCATTACCGAACCAACCATACGGGAGGTTGAATATGAAGGCCAGCAATATCAAGTGTCTGTGCCCGGTCTTCGTTCCACACCGATTCCTGTTTACCTCACATTACTGACAGGTATTTTTCTACACGGCGGATGGATGCACCTCCTCGGTAATATGTGGTTTCTTTTTATCTTTGGTGATAATGTCGAAGACGACATGGGGCACACCCGATATCTCATTTACTATCTTGCAGCCGGAGTCTTGGCGTCGCTTGCATTTGTGTTTTTGAACGCTCGTGGCGATGAGGCATTCACTCCTTGTCTTGGTGCATCTGGTGCCATCTCTGGTGTGTTAGGTGGGTATTTAGTGCTTCATCCCAATCGTCGAGTAAGTGTGATCTTATTTCGATTTATTATGGATGTCCCAGGTTATGTCGCTGTTGGAATCTATTTCCTCATGCAGGTTGTACTCGGCCTTCTAGACACGGGTGGTGGTGTGGCTTATTCAGCGCACGTTGCCGGCTTTATTGCAGGTTTAATTCTGGCCAAGCCGCTCAGCGACAAAGACATTCGTCGACAGGCGGATCAGTTAGTTACTTTTAGGAGGCGTCATAAGGGCCTGTAAGATTTTGTAAGCTCACATGACGATTGCTATGACAGCTATGCTTATTTGGCAGTTTTTGCTGTTAGCTGGAGCTGTTGCGGCTGCTGGCTCCGTACTTGCCCGTTCGGCAGATCAAATTGCCGAGGCAACAGGGCTCGGTCGACTTCTCGTCGGTAGCTTGCTGTTAGCTGCGGTTACTTCACTGCCTGAATTGTCTGTTGATATTGCAGCGATTCGTTCCGGGTACGTCGATCTAGCTGCTGGTGATCTTTTTGGCAGCAGTCTTATGAATCTACTTATATTAGCTATAGTTGATTTGAGCATCCGTTCAGGGAGAAAAATGCTTTCGCGTGAAGGGGCCGCTCATGCACTTTCGGCAACACTTGGTATTGCCGTGACATCGCTGGCCGGACTGGCGATCGTAACGGCTGATAAGATACCAGCAGCGATAATTCTTGGAATGAGTGGCTGGTCCTGGGCAATTTTGTTGTCATATCTTTTCGGTGCCAGAATGATTTTCATTAATCAACGTATCTCAGCGAGGCTGGCTGCTGAATCCCGTTCCGATGACAGTGGTCTGTCTCAGGGGAGTTCAGCTCGCAAGCCATCATTTCTCTTGTCAGCGATCATTTTTGGGGCTGCTGCGGTTGTCTTATGTTTTACTGGACCAAAGCTCGCACATGTAGCCGGTGCATTGGCCGAAGAAACAGGTCTTGGCGGAACCTTTGTTGGGACAACACTCGTTGCGGTGACGACATCATTGCCCGAACTTGTTGCATCATTAACAGCAATCCGAATTGGGGCAATTGATCTCGCTATCGGTAATGCATTCGGAAGTAATGCTTTCAATATCGTTTTGTTTGTTCCACTTGATTTTTTGCACGAGGGATCGATTTTTTTGAGCATGTCCAGTGCTCATGCTGTAACAGCGTTTACTGTCGTGCTTGCGACTGCGATAGCAGTACTCGGCCAGTTGTATCATGGCGAACGGCGACTCCCATTTATAGAGCCAGATGCATTTCTTATGCTCTTCGTCGTGCTTGGCGGATTATTCCTCATCTATTCACTCGGGTAACACGTCCCTGCGATTGCCAGGAAGCATGGGGTGGAATCGCCTTTTCAGTCTGGGTGTGTGGCGTTTATTACAGAGTGAGTGCATTGTTTGGAGGGCCACTTGTTGCACGGGCACGGTATGCCATGTTCTTGAATAGCCTCCATTTCCCCTGCGTTATCGACGAAGGTGGTCGTTGAGATTCAAGTGTGAAAGAATTTTCATTCCGTGGCTTTCGGGCCGTTTGTTTGTTCCTGTCAATTCGTGACAGCCATATCGGAAACAGTGCCATAATGAAACGTATTCTCGTTGGACTTGGAACAAGCGGTCACGCTGAGTCTGTAGTGAGCCACGCCATCGAGATTGCTCAAGCACAGGGCGCTGAATTACTTGGGATAGCGGTCGTTGATCCCTCGCGTCTCGAGTGGACAGGTCCGCGGCCTATCGGTGTGGGTGTAGAAACACTTACAGCTGAACTTCGTCAGGACAGAATGACAAAAGTTGCTGCTGAGATTGAAAAGGCAAATAAACTTTTCGCAGAGAAATGTTTGTCAGCAAATGTTCCGCACCAAACCTGTGAGCGAACAGGTGATCCGTTCGAAATTGTTGCTGATTTAGTTCGGTATCAAGATCTTTGTGTGTTTGGCCTGCACGGTCTCTTTGAGCACGATGTTGTCCCAGAGCCAACAGATAGTCTTGAACGGCTCGTCGCTGCAGGAGTTCGTCCAATGCTTGCTGTCTCAGAAACATTCTGCCCCATTCGTCGTGTGCTGGTGGCCTACTCAGGCTCACTGGAAAGTGCAAAAACATTTAAGCATTATGTTCAGTCAGGACTCTATCCCAAGGCGTTAGTACGAGTTGTGCATTTTGGTAGCGATGTCGAGGCTGGCGAGCGTCGGCTCAAGTCTGTTGAAAGCTACTTCGCCTCACATGGCAGAGAGATTGAGCTGGATTTCATTCAAGGAGATCCTGTGCAAGAGCTTGTGCCGTATGCAGAAAAGTGGGAGGCGAATCTCATCGTTGCCGGTAACTCAGCAAAAAACCTTCTTCTGCGTAAGTTATTTGGTGAGACGGCGTTGCAATTACTTCGTGCAAGTCCACTTCCCTTGTATCTCGCCCAGTAACCTTCAACTTTCGCTCAATCCAGAATGTCTGTAAATTCAGGTTTAGTCGACCTCGCTGGGATGCTTAAGAAATAAAAAGGTCGCGTTTATTGGGGTAGGCAGCGTAATTCTGGTGATTGTGATTTGACGCTCGCGTCTCTGAAGCTATGAAGGAAATAGAAAATACTACTTTTAGATGTATCAATGTTGATTGTTAGGAGATAGACATGGTTGAACGATCACCCGAGGCAGTGACGCTTCCGGAACAAACGGAAGTTATTGTTGTCGGTGGTGGGCCAGCCGGCACAACGGCAGCAACTATTGCAGCTCAGCAGGGACGCTGCGTCATGCTGTTTGAGCGAGAAAGGTTCCCGCGATTTCATGTGGGTGAGTCTTTGATTCCAGAAACATTCTGGACACTCAAGCGGCTTGGAATGGTTGAACGTCTACGTGGAAGTCGCTTTGTTGAAAAACATTCAGTCCAGTTTGTAAATGAGAAGGGACTGCTTTCAGCGCCATTTTATTTCGTTGATCACCGAGATGATGAAAGTTCTCAAACATGGCAGGTTCGTCGTGCTGAATTTGATGAGATGATGCTTCGTAATGCGGAGTCACATGGCGTCAAAGTGCACGAAGGAATGCGGGTGCTCGAAGTCCTGTTTGATGGAACTCGTGCGACGGGTGTTCGTGTGGCGGATGAGGCCGGGAATATTTCATCTATCGCTTCGAAGGTTGTCGTGGATGCGAGTGGCCAAGCTGCGATGGTCACGAGCAGGCTCGGCTTGCGGGAGTGGGATCCAGTTCTGAAAAAAGCAGCTGTATGGAGTTACTGGAAAGGTGCGGCTCGTGGAACTGGTCGTGATGAGGGTGCCACCCTCGTCATGCAACTCGATGACAAACAGGGCTGGCTTTGGTACATACCACTGAATGATGATGTGGTGAGTGTTGGTGTGGTCGCTGGATATGACTATCTTCTACAGGACCGAGAAAACAAGAGTCCGGAAACTGTTTATGCAGCTGAATTGGAGCGTTGCCCCGGGTTGCACGGACGCCTCGACAATGCAACAAAAATAGAATCTGTTCGTGTGGCGAAGGAGTACTCTTATCGAGCTCGCGACGTGGCTGGTGACGGCTGGGTTCTCGTCGGCGATGCTTTTGGTTTTCTTGATCCGCTTTATTCCTCAGGCATATTGTTGGCATTAAAGAGTGGGGAACTTGCTGGTGACGCTGTTGTGGCTGCACTTCAAGAGAACGATCTGTCTGCGAGTCGATTGGGTTGCTGGGGAGAGGATTATGTGCGGGGCATGGACCGAATGCGTCGTCTCGTTTACGAATTTTATGATGGGTTTAATTTTGGCAGGTTTGTGAAGCGATTCCCACATCTTCGTGGCCATGTCACAGATCTCCTGATAGGCGATCTTTTCAATGAACGGCTCGATGAAATTATTGAGCCTCTTGAAATTCTTCGAGCAGAACAAGAAGCTGCTGCACGCTAGTTGGACATCATATCTTCAGGTCATTCATTTTATGCTCACGAGAAGCCTCAAGTAGTTTTATCCAGGCTCCAATAAACAAGCCGCTGTCGAGGTAGGTCCGGCCACTTATTAGATTTTTATCCACGACACATGGAGCGTCGATAAAAATGCCGCCCGCGGATTCCAGTTCATGACGACATTTTTGAACGGTAGCCATGCGTCGTCCTTGGACGCAGCCGGCATACGCTGGTATTTCCACACCATGGCAAACACTTGCCACAGGCTTGTTCTGCTTAAAAAAGTGCCGTGTGATTCGAATAAGGTCAGTGTCGTAGCGAATGTATTCCGGAGCTCGGCCTCCACTGAAAAAAATGCCATAATAATCTTCTGGTCGGACGTCGGCAAAAGCAGCATCTGCCATGATTTGATACCCCTCCCATTCTTTGGTGATGGTCCACCCAGGTCGCACTTCGTGTAAGACCATCTGGTGCAATCGTTTTTCTGCTGCGATAACATGCGGTCGGAAACCAGATTCTTGAAGGCGAAAGTATGGGTAGAGGGTATCGACTGTTTCTGAGGCATCACCAATAACAATGAGAACGTCACCAGGCGAATTCTTGGCGTGAGGTTTAGGAAGCATGGCTTGTAGGCTCGGTAGGATTAAATAGTGGCGTTCGATCGAAAGGGCTCGGTGTTGTTTACTGTCAGTGGCATGCTATACGGTTGATGCGAGTAGCAGTTGATAAGGGACTGTAAGGGTTTCCGAGGCCAATATACTGTACCGACCTTGTAATAAGTTCCATGTCAGTTTCTGAAGTATC
>JAQWMC010000167.1 GCA_029246985.1 Pirellulales bacterium | reverse complement strand
TTCCTGCTCAGCTTCAGGAAGGTCAAAAGGCAGGCGGGCAGCTTCAGCAAAACTCGCAATGAGGAAAACAACAAATCCCAGTGGTTGAGTGAAGGCATACCAGAGACCGGTTTCTGCCTGTTTGTTCATGATGATGTCGAGCTGCAAAGAGCCAGCCGCGAGAACAACACCAAGCAGGCCCAGCCCAAGCGGGATTTCATAAGCAACCAGTTGAGCGCTACTCCGTAACCCACCAAGAAAACCATATTTATTATTGCTGGCCCAACCTCCGAGAAGAACACCGTATACGGCAATACTCGAGAGTGCGAAAACCCAGAGAACACCAACATCAAGTCCAGGTGCGACAAGAAATGGTACGGGATCCGGAAGCCCGGGAATATTGAGTGGTGGGAGTACACTTCCGAAAGGAATAGCGGCAAAAATAGCCAATGATGCAGTGAGCAGTGCCAAGGGTGCTGCATTATAAAGCACTTTATCAACATGCCTCGGAGTGAAGTCCTCCTTGAAAATGATTTTGAGGCCGTCTGCGAGTGGCTGCCCTAATCCAAACAGACGAATTTTTGTCAGCGGAATACCGACACGATTTGGTCCACGTCGATCTTGAACCCAAGCTGCTATCCATCTCTCAACGAGAACCAAATAAGCCGCTGCTGTCATGAGGCCGCCAACAAGCAGACCAATCTTGACGAGTGCAGCGATTGTTTCAGGTGATGGAAGGAGAGCGGTCATTGAATGTTTGGTTCGAAGGGAGTGGAGCGAAGCGTTCTGTTGTTATTGGCTTAGGTGACTGCCACCTGCTGCAACCTCAGATCGAGGCCAGTGGATGGCACATCACCTGACAAGACAGCGAAGCTGGCAGAACTTTCAGCAATTTGTTTTCGAATGCTCTCGGGATCATACAGGCCTCCTCGTCCAAGGAGATTCCAAAAGAATCGGCCCTCTGGCCAGACACCGGCGGGAGGACGAATTGCTTGTTCGAAGGTCTGCGCGCGATGACCACAGTTGACCCACGTGCCGCTTCGCTCAGCAAATCCGACTGCAGGTAAGCACCACGTAGCTCGACTAGAAAGTGGAGATTCAAATAAGTCTTGAACAACAAGGCAGTTGAGCCCTTCAAAGGTTGCCGCCGTTGCTTCATCGCACCAGGATGCCTCGGGTGTTGGGTAACCAGCTGTAACCCATGCCGATTGAATTGTTTTTGCTCGCACCTGTTCAAGAAAGTCATTCCAGCCCGGAACCGTGCCGCCCTCAGAAACAGCCCCGAACATACTGAGAACCGTTTCAACACCAATGCGGTTTGGAGCCTTCTCACCGCGGATTGTAAATCCACCGGGGAAGGATTCATCAGCACCAGTTGAAGGCACATGACCAACTGCAAGATATGCCTCTGGATCAATTGTCCTCGCAACCGAACACAGCATCCAAGCTTCTTCAACGGTAAGCATTGGTGAAACAGCAACACCCAGTCGCCCTGCATCAGTCAGGTCTGTAGGCAGGCGGCGTAAAACATCTGCCCATTCGATAGTCTGAGAGTCTTCGTTAGTCCGGTGGCTTATTTCTAGGATTCGCGTTGCATTATGCAGATGATGCCATCCATAACGGCCCTCGTCACACATCCACCACTTGTTTACGTGCAAGTTTTCACGTGGTTTGAGTCGGTATACCGTGTCTTGGTTGTGCTCGGTCACTATTGAGCATCCTGCTGCACAGCCACCACACACATTTTCCGTTTTCTTCAAAAACCAGACTCTCTGCTGATACAAAAAGTCTTTATCACCTAGAGCACCAACTGGGCATAAGTCGACAACATTTCCAGCCAATTTATTATCAAGCGGAAATCCAGGGAACGTATCTATTTCTTCTTTCGCACCACGGGCAGAGACCATGAGTTCTGCTGTACCGGAGACTTCTCGTGTGAACCGAACGCATCGTGTGCACATGATGCAGCGATCAACAAAAAGAGTAACGGTTGGCCCAACATCTCGACGGCGGCTACTAAAGGCATGAATATCAGCCCGCCGTTCGCTCTGTCCGTGCTCAAAGTGGTAGTCCTGAAGCAGGCATTCGCCAGCCTTGTCACAGATTGGACAGTCAATCGGGTGATCAATGAGCAGAGCTTCCTCAACACGGGCACGACTTTCCTGAACAGCCTCACTGTCAGTAACAATGACAGTTCCATCTTTGACCGGCGTTTGGCACCCCGGAACAAGTTTGGGAATCATTGAAACTTCACCAGTTTCAGCATTCCGAGTACCAGCCTGAATAAGACACATGCGGCAGCTCGCTACAACAGAAAGTCCCGGGTGCCAGCAATAATGGGGGATCTCGACACCCGCCCGGCGGGCGGCTTCAATGCAGTTGAGCCGTTCGTCGGCTCCTATCTCGATTTCCTGATCGTCAACAATGACTGTGGGCATGATGGAAAGTAGTAAGCAGTAAAAATGAGTTAGTGAGTAGTAACAATTGGCAAGGCAGGAACAGGATCAGTTTCCATGTAGCCTGTTGGATTCGTTTGTTTGATGTAATCTTCGAATTCATCACGAAATTTCGCAATGGAGTTCTTGATTGGCCAAGCGGCTCCGTCAGCGAGGCCACAGATTGTTGACCCAGGCATCATGCCCATCGTGTCACCAATTTCTGCGAGGAGATCGAGATCTCGCAATCGACCCTTTCCGGCTCGAATACGCTCGAGCATTCGGAGCGACCAACTTGTACCCTCCCGGCATGGCGTGCACTGACCACAGGACTCGTGTGCGAAAAAACGGCATGAATTATGCAGGAAATCAACGATGCTGACGGTCTCGTCGACAACAACAACAGCAGCCGTTCCAAGACCGAGGCAACCAACCGTTCCCGGTCCAGCAAAATCGAGCGGGGTGTCGAGTTCATCTTCGGTCATCAGCCCCATAGAGATGCCTCCCGGAATGACTGCTTTTGCCTGCCGCCCTTTCCAGACACCACCACCGAAACGATCAATTAATTCTCGTGCAGTAATTCCAAGAGGTGCTTCGTAACACCCTGGTTTTTCAACATGACCAGACAGGCAATAGAGTTTTGGTCCATAGCTTCCTGGATCTCTTGGATTGTTCGGATCAGCAGGGATTCCAATTGAACGGAACCAGTCAACACCTCGCCGTGCGATTTGTGCCACACATGCCATTGTCTCAATGTTATTCACAACCGTTGGCTTGCGAAACACTCCTTCGATGGCAGGGAAAGGCGGTTTTATGCGAGGCCATGCTCGCTTGCCTTCAAGACTTTCAATAAGCCCGGTTTCTTCACCGCAGATATATGCAGCAGCACCACGATGGAGATATATGTCGAGAGAGAACCCACTGCCTTTAATGTTCTCTCCGAGGAATCCCGCTGCATATGCTTCATCAATTGCTTTTTGAAGTATGTCCCAGCTTTTCGGGTATTCATAACGAAGATAGATATATGCCGTACTGGCTCGCGTTGCATACGCCGATATGATCGTGCCCTCAAGAACCTGGTGAGGGTCGTCTTCCATGAGAATTCTGTTGTTGAATGTGCCGGGCTCGCTCTCGTCCGCGTTGACACACAAATAGATTGGCCCAGGATGATCTTTTGGAAGGAACGTCCACTTCAAGCCAGTCATAAAGCCTGCACCACCACGCCCACGAAGGCCAGACGATTTCACCATTTCAACAACCTCAGGCGGCTGTTTTTCGGAAAGTAACTTTTCAAGTGGGGCGTATCCACCGCGGCTTCGATAGCTTTCAATTGTATGGCCATCATCAATGCCAGCGGCTTCGAGGAGCACAGGCTCAAATGTATCAAAGGAGCTCATCCGTCTTGCCTCCCAACCGATTCCAGGAATACATCCGCTTTTTCCGGTGTTAAATCTTTATGCAAATCATTTCCAGCAAGCATGCACGGCGCAAAGTCACAGGCGCCGAGACATTCGGCGGGTTCAATGGTGATATGCCCGTCGGCAGTTGTTTCGCCAGGTTTGATTCCTGCTTTTTCACAAAGGTGTTCAAGTACTTGCTCGCCACCACGAAGTGCACACGAGATTGAGCGACAAACGAATGCCCGAACTTTTCCATGTGGCTTTTCTTGGTAAAAAAATTGGTAGAAGGTCAGGGTGTCCTGAACTTCTGCCGGGGCGAGATCAAGTAGTTCGGCTATCTCAACTACAGCATCAAGCGGAACATGCCGTAGCTCGTCGTGAACAACATGCAGGGCAGGTAACGTTAACGCTTGCTTTGTTGGGTAGCGAGAAGCTAACGCTTCTATGCGTGCAAGCATGTCTTCAGTAAGGACTTTACGATTCGCAATCATCGGTCGAGCTCCGCTGCGATAATATTAAGGCTCCCGAGTACCGCTACAACGTCTGAGAGCGTGTGGCCACGGATAAGATGTGGAAACATGGCAAAATTCAAAACCGAAGGTGGTCTGCATCGAGCTCGATATGCCTGCTCACCGCCATCACCAACAAGATAAAAACCCAGTTCACCATTAGGCGCCTCGATAGCGGCATATGCTTCCTCGCAAGGGACCTCAAACCCTCTGTTACTCATGCTTAACTCAAAGTGCGAGATGGTTCCTTCGATCGTTGAATACACCTGCTTTTTTGTCGGCAGCGCCATCCGTTCATCGATACCGACGTCTACAGGTCCACTTGGTAGGTTTTCAATTGCCTGTTCAACGATCTTGAGACTTTCCCGCATCTCCTGCATTCGAACGAGGTACCTTGCATAACAGTCACCAGCTGAAGCACAGCTAACCTGAAAGTCAAAATCAGAATATGCCAAGTAGGGGTCATCTCGCCGAAGGTCTCTTGTTACGCCACTCGCTCTCGCAACAGGCCCCGTTGCACCTCGATTGATAGCCTCCTCCTTTGTGAGAAGGCCGACACCTTTAGTTCGATCGACAAAAATACGATTACGGTTCAGCAATCGCTCCATATCATTCAGTGTTTTGGGGAACGTTTTTAGGAACGCTCGAGTTTTCTCAATGACAAGTGGGGTGAAGTCCTGTGACACACCTCCAACGCGGGTATAGCTGTTTGTAAAACGAGCTCCACAAAGCGTCTCGAAGATGTCGTAGATCACTTCACGCTGATAGAAGGCATAGAGGAAGTAAGTAAATGCCCCTGTATCAAGACCAACTGCGCCGTTCGACAGCAGGTGATCACTGATCCGTGCCAGTTCCGCAACAATGGTGCGAATATAGGTACAACGTGGCGTGAGGTCGATTCCAAGAAGTGTCTCAACTGAATGGTGCCACGCTACATTGTTGGCCATCGGTGAGATGTAATTCATCCGATCGGTAACAGTGACATATTGGTTAAAAGTGAGATGTTCGCCTATTTTTTCAAAGCCTGAATGGAGGTAGCCCATTTCAGGAACTGCATCAACAACCCGCTCACCCTCGAGCTTCAGAACCAATCGCAACGTCGTATGTGTTGCAGGATGCTGCGGACCGAAGTTCAGTGTCCAAAGGTAGTCTTCACTTCTAGCCTCTGATGGAGTTTCGATTTCGGTTGGGGCGATAGCCATATGAATGTTTTTTAAAAGAGGTCAGCTATGGTCGCGTGTGATAACGGGGAAGTTATGACGTTCCCCACGGCCTTGGAGTGGATAATCTTTACGAAGGGGATGCGCGGTGAATTCTTCTGGCATGACGAGCCTGCGTAAGTCGGGGTGGCCGGTAAAGCGAATACCAAAAAGGTCCCACACCTCACGCTCTAGCCAGTTTGCTGCTTCCCATAAAGGCACAACACTTGCGACTGTTGGTTCGGGGTCATCGACGAAAACTCGAATAGTAAGCCGCTGGTGGCCCGTAGTGGAGGCTAATAGGTACACAAGGCCATATCGGTGCTTTGCACCGCGGTATTCGAGGTAGTCGACACAACTAACATCGATCAATAAGTCAAAACCACGGCTCTTGAGAAGGGATAGTGCGTCGAGCGACTTTTCAGCAGGGACAACAACTCGTTGCTGGTTTCGAAATGTTGAAGACTCTACAGTGCCACATAGCTCAATAAGAGCGACCACATGTGGGTTCTCGACGGCTTTCGGTTCTTTTGTTTCGGTTGAATCAGTCATCACGGCCAAAGGAGACTACGGGAAATAAAATTAGTTTGGATTAGTGACAGAATTTGAAAACTCGCGTTGCAAATTTGGATTACGGGATGCGTCGAGTGAAAGAATCTCTGGGCATTCCACAAGAGCACGCTTTTGTTCCTGACGTTGACGGGTATTGAACTCACGGCCCTTGAGCGTGCCTTCTTGTTGGATTTTGTCTTGTAAATCAATGATCGCTTGGATGAGTTGTTCTGGACGGGGAGGACAACCAGGAACATACATATCAACCGGAATGAAACGATCAATTCCCTGAACAACGGCATAGGTGTCAAAAACACCACCAGTGCTTGCACAGGCGCCCATCGATATGCACCACTTTGGCTCGTGCATTTGCTGCCAAATTCTTTGGAGCACAGGCAGCATTTTCATGACGACGCGACCAGCAACGATCATCAAGTCACATTGACGAGGGCTGAAACGAAAAACTTCAGCACCGAATCGAGCGAGATCATGCTTGGCAGCTCCAGTTGCCATGAGCTCAATACCACAACACGCTGTTGCAAATGGCATTGGCCACAAACTATTTTTTCGGCACCAGCTCGCTAGTTCATCGAGCCGACTGACAACAACGTTTTCTGGAAGTTCAAGACCGGTTGAACCCGACTGTGCTACCGCCATCGAAAGACCCCCTTTCGCCAGTCGTAAGCAAAGCCCACAACAACGAGAAGAATGAAGATAAGACCGCCAGCAAAGGCAAGACCTCTACTCGAAAGCATTCCCTCGGCTACCGCTGCATCAATGCCCGCAGGTGAGCGACTGGCAACAGCCCAGGGATAGAGGAAGAGTAATTCAACATCAAATACAAGAAATGTTACGGCAACAAGGTGGAACCGCACGTCGAACCGACGCCTCGTATCATGAATTGGATCCATTCCACTTTCATATGGCATTTCTTTTACTGCACCACTGCGTCTTGGGGCAACCAAGCGTGGAAGAATGATCAGGCCTACCGAAACCGCTGCTGCAATAACAACAAAGAGCAGAACAGGGAGAATAGTGTCCATGGGATTGGATATCGCTGTCTGCAGGTGGAGGGAAGCGAAAGCGAGGTCTAAAACGAAGTAAAACGCGGAGTACACTGACTTTGTGAAAAACGTCACAAAGTATGCGACGAAAAAAACGGCGTTGCGCACCGGTTTTCCACCACTCCTTTATACAGTCTCTGAGGCAAATCGGCGAGCGGCTCCCGGGATTGTTTTTTCAGGAATTCATGAATAAACCTGCTACGGTGGGGTCTATGGCTGACTGCACTGAAATTCTGGCAGATCTTGTTCGCCGTCCCAGCGTCAATCCGATGGGTCGTGCCCTGTCAGGGCCCGAATACCTTGAAGGGAGGGTGACCGAGTATCTTCTCAATCGGCTCAGTAAAGTCGGAATAACCGCCGTTCGGCAGCACGTTTCCCCTGGACGTGAGAACGTGGTGGCTGTGTTACCAGCCACCAGGTCGGGCTCACCAGTGCTTCTTTGGGATGTGCATCAGGACACCGTGCCTGTCGATGGCATGACGATAGAGCCATTTTCTCCAGCCATCAAGAACGGCCAGTTATTTGGAAGAGGGGCGTGTGACGTCAAAGGGGGTATGGCGTCGATGGTGGCAGCACTTGAGGATTTATCAACTTTTGAAGCACGGCATGCTTCAGTTGTTTTTGTCGCAAGCGTCAATGAAGAGTTTGGTTTTTCAGGAGCGAAAGCTTTTACCACACTCCTTCAAATGTGTGGTCGCGAGAGTGATAAGGTTGCCGAAGAATTGGTTCGGTCTGTTTTATCTGACCTACCAGACATGGTCGTTGTGGCTGAGCCAACTAGCCTTCATTTGGTAACCCAACACAAAGGGGCAGTTCGTTGGCGGATGACAATCCATGGTCAGGCTTGTCATAGTTCTTATCCGGAGAAAGGCTTGAATGCAATTTATTCTGCTTCAAGAGTTGCCCTGGTCTTGGAGTCGTTGGCACAGGAACTTTCGCTTCGTCACTCATCACATCCTTGTGGTGCACCAACACTCAGCGTGGGGACAATCCATGGTGGCATGGGTGTAAACCTCGTGCCAGATCGAGTTGTTCTTGAAATTGATCGCCGATTAATACCGGGAGAAGACCCGCTGATCTCAAGGCAAGAGGTGATTGATTATATTTCTGCACACTGCCCAACTGCTGTGATTGATCATGAAGAACCATTTCTTGCAAGTGCAGGACTGTCGAACGAAGGAGTTGGGGCAGCCGCAGCAGCTGCGAGCCTTCAAGAGGCTGTAAAAAAAGCTGGCATTCATTTCGTTGAAGAAGTGGCCCGCTATGGAACTAACGCATGTGTCTACGCTGCGGCAGGTCTGCCTTGTGTTGTCTTTGGCCCGGGGTCGATTTCCCAGGCGCACACTGCTGATGAGTGGATTGATTTGCGTGAAGTTGAGCAAGCCACAGAGATCCTCAAAAACCTCGTTGGCTGAAATGGGTCTCGGCATAGTCGATGGATCGTGTATTTCCTATCGTCATTCCTTCGACTGTGCAAAGAGCCACTTCAAGAAGTCAGGCTCGCTATCACAGCGTTCGCTACTTGTGTATGTCGTACCGTTTTTTGCACCAGGAATAAATTTCCCGGAAACACCATGATTGTCCCCTTGCCAGATCGTGAACTTCATGTTGCCACCGAGGCGTTTCATTTCATCAAATACTGCCTGGTCTTTTTCAATTGGGCAGACCCCATCCTTGTCTCCATGAAAAGCCCAAATGGGCAGATCCTTAATTTTAGCGGTGTCGATAAACGGTTCTGTGCGTCGCAGCCCACTCCCGGCAGATGGTGCTGCAGCCGCGAAGAAGTCTGGGTCGAGTTGAGTGAATATGTAGGTGCCATGTCCGCCCATTGAATGCCCAAGAATGTAGATGCGATCCATATCAGTTGAGGGCAGGGTGTCGATAATACTTTTTATTTCCTGGAGGTGATCGGAGTTCCATAGTTGATCAGCTTGTGGAGCAACCACATAACAGGGAAAATCTTTTCGTCTCTGTTCGTCTGCAAGTTGAAGGTTCCAGTCTTTCAATTGTTTCTTATTATTGATTCCCTTGCCGCCTGCTCCGTGCAGGGAAATAATCACTGGATAGTTTTTAGTGGGATCAAAAGAGAGTGGCGTCATGACTCGACAGGGCATGTCGTCAAATGCAATTGGTTTGTATAAGTCTCGCCACGATTCCTCAGCGTGCACTGAATGCGCCAGCGTAATCACCACGAGGTAGGAAATGAAATGCAAAGACTGGAGTAGTGGAAAGAATCTCATTGAAAATTTCATTCCATGTTCGATGTGTAAAATCTTTAAAAAAGTTAAAAAGTTTTCATTCCTCTACGGCTTCATTATTGGTCGGCTCCAATCGTGAGGAATGTAACCACTTGGTTTTTCTGGTTTTGTAACCTCGACAATGTCTGCTTCTGGATCGTAAAGCTGCCAATTGTCAGTGCGAAATGGTGATGCCGGAAAACCCTCCTGGTTGTAGAGTAAATTGCGTTGAGAGGGATTCATAGCCCATGCATAACGAACCGCAATGGGCGCGGAGATTTCTGGAGATGAAACAATCACCGTGTTACCAGCGATTTTTGCATCTGCCCAATGCCACTGACGATCGCTACCGGCAATAGCGAATCCGCTGAGCGGTTCCGGACGTGCGGGCTTCAGGCCGGATCCAACAGAATCGAACTCAATGAGAATCTTCCCCTTCTCTAATTTGTGATCGTGATATCGTGGGCCCTCGCCAACCGGATACTTTCTGTATGTATTTTTAAGAGCAATGATCGCGTGTCGAATACCGATTGGTTTTTTATTTTTCGGATGGAGTTCTATGGCATCCCCTGTATCGATGGAGACAGCCATGTGAGTGTTTGGAAGATTCTTTGTCGCAAGTCGCATGGATTCACGATTTACCACCCATGGTGACTCAATGCCTTCACTCGGAGCAGACTGCGGTGCATGCCAACTTGGAAGTTGTGTTACTTGAAATGGGAAATCTTTTGGCATGTGACCTTCAGATTTCTGGTGCCACTTCCGGCGATAGAAACTCACGAGTGTTTCCAGTTGGTGTTGATAGTGCAGTGCCTGAGGAACGTTTTTTGAGTTCCGTTCACCCTGATACCAGATGATGCCACGAATTCCAAATGGGGTAATTGGTGCGACCATGGCATTAAAAATATTCTCCGGAAACTGATGCCCGAGCGTTGCCGGGCGAGTAATAATTGGTGGGGTGAGTTGTTTAAACTTGTTTTTCATTGTTTCACCAGCATCAATTTTGGTGTTATAGCTAGCTAATTCAGACTCAAAGTTTGCGATTGCTTTTTCAGCTGTTTCGCCCCGTTTCTGTGCCATGCGTAAAGCGGTGTCTTCAAGCAGTTTTTTCTGGGATTTTGACTGGGGGTCATTCTTTTGTTCATCCCACGGAAGCCACCCTTCAATTGGTGTTCCGGCATATGCCCGTTGAATGATGCCAACAGGAATACCGAGTTCTTGATGGAGTTTCTTTCCGAAGAAATAAGCAACTGCAGAAGTTTCCATTGCGGACTCGGGAGTGCAGCCTTTCCAAACGGAAAGTCTGTCACGATTTTCCTCAAGGGGCTTATGCCAATGTTCTCGGGCAGACTTAAAAATTCTTAGGTTCGGAAGATCAACTGCTGATTCACCATCCGCTTCAAAGCTGTTCTGAACTGACCAGCCCATATTGGATTGCCCTAAACAAAGCCATACTTCACCAATAGCGACATTGGTAATGATGGTTGTGTTTGAGCCACCAACACGAAGTGAATGTCCTGTCCCGTGCGATGGCGTTTTTAAAAAAACTTTCCACCGGCCCTCATCATCCGTGACCGTTGAAGAAGTGGCTTTCCAGCTTGCGTGAACAACAACTTTTTCACCAGGGTCTGCCCAGCCCCAGATCGCATTTGTCTGATTCTGTTGCAGTATCATATTGTCTGAAAAAAAACGAGGGAGATGAACGTCAGCCAATACAGTGCTCCATGCGCCCAATAAAATACAAAGTGAGAAGAGGTACGTCTTTGTAAATATTTTGAAGGGAGGGCTACATAGCCGGAGTGAGCACTTCATCAATCGTGGTTTTCCAATTTTAAGGGTATGTTATTGCGAAATAGGACTTTCTCAAAATAGTTCCAACGAGTTGTCTGGGATTTAGATTTCACAAAGTGCACGTACCATAATAGTTTATCTGTTTGGGGTAATACCAGTGATGCAGGTTTCTAGAACGTCATTCGGTATGCATTCTTATGCCTTTTGTTTCGGGTGAGAAAATGTTTCTGTCGTCATCGAGTATTTCTAAGGCGATTCTGTTGTTTCGGTATGCAGTCGTTGGCTGTTTCTTGGTTCTCGGCATTTTTCAAAAAACCATTGCGGAGGAGGCCATAAACGCTAGAGAAGATGACGTCCGTCAGCATCTTCCTATTGCCGACGTCCGCCATCCAACCGTTCATGAAGTTGATCCCTCTAAAGTGAGCATGCCAGAAGATGATCGTATTTCGGCTCCTGCAGATTCGCCAAACGTTGTAGTGATACTGCTTGATGACCTTGGTTTCGGGGGCCCCGCATCATTTGGTGGTCCGATAGCGATGCCAACGCTCGACCATCTTGCTTCGAACGGGTTGAGATTCAACCGATTTCATACTGTGGCACTCTGTGCACCAACACGTGCAGCCTTGCGGCACGGTCGGAATCATCATGTGCTCAATATGGGCTCAATCCCCGAGATAGCAACGGGTTTCCCGGGAAATACGTGTCGTCTTCCGAATGACACAGCGTCACTTGCAGAGATTTTAAGGCTCAACGGGTACAACACCGCAGCCTTTGGTAAGTGGCACTCAACCCTTGGTCGTGAAACAACTGTTTCGGGGCCTCAAGATACCTGGCCAACTCGTCAGGGGTTCGAAAAGTTTTATGGGTTCATTGGGGCTGAGGAGAACATGTACGAACCGACGTTACACGATGGAGTAACGAATATAGATTTTCCAGATCATGAGGGCTATCACCTTGCAGATGACATGACTCGGGAATCGATTGAGTGGATGAACCAGCAGCACTCGATGACGCCAGAAAAGCCATTCTTCATATATTACTCCGCGCCGGGTGTGCATGCACCGCATCAGGTTCCCAGTGAGTGGTGCGAGAGATATCGAGGGAAGTTTGATGCTGGTTGGGACGTTCTCCGTGAAGAGACTCTTGATCGGCAAATTGAAATGGGAGTAGTCCCTGCTGGAACGAAACTGGCAAAAACGGCAGATAGTATTCCCGCTTGGGATTCATTGGAAGACAATGAAAAGAAAGTATTTGCTCGGCAGGCAGAGGTTTTCGCAGCCTTCGCTGAATATACCGATCATCAAGTGGGCCGACTCCTTGGTGCAATCGACGATCTTGGAAAGATGGATAACACACTCGTTATTTATATTTCTGGAGATAACGGGACCAGTGCAGAGGGGAACTACACTGGGAATTGGAACTGGGGCAACATGCTCAATGGCAGACAGGAGAAAGTTGAAGAGCAACTTTCGCATCTTGATGAATGGGGCGGCCGTGCAACCTATCCGCATATGTCAGTCGGCTGGGCAATCGCGTTCGATACACCATTTGCTTTCACAAAGCAGGTTGCTGGTGATTTTGGCGGCACAAGGAACGGAACAGTCATTCACTGGCCTGCAGGGATGAAGGCAAAAGGTGAGATTCGAAGTCAGTTTAGTCATGTGATTGATATAGCACCGACTGTACTTGAAGCCACGGGGATTGCCGAGCCAACCTTTGTGGATGGTGTGCGGCAAGTTCCAATGCAAGGGACAAGCTTGATGTATGCATTCGATAACCACGATGCGAAAGAAAAACACTCAATCCAGTATTTTGAGATCATCGGTAATCGTGCAATTTATAATAACGGGTGGTTGGCTCGTGCAACGGTTAAACTTCCGTGGGAAAACAAGAAACTCAATAAAATAAAAGACGATACTGGTTGGCAGTTATTTGATACACGAGAAGACTTTAGTCTCGCAAACGACTTATCAAGCCAATACCCTGATCGCCTTAATGCAATGAAGGGCCAATTTATCAAAGAGGCAGTCGAAAATGGAGCCTTTCCGCTCGATGATCGATTGCTAGAGCGCCTTTTGCCAGAGGTTGCAGGCAGGCCAACATTAATGGGTGACCGCACAAGTCTTACCCTCTATCCGGGTGCAATCAATATCAATGAGAATGCCCTCCTGAGCATTAAGAACTGTTCAAGCAGAGTAACTGCTGAAATTGAAATAACGGAAGAAGCTAATGGTGTGATATTCGCCCAAGGCGGTCGCTTTGGTGGCTGGGCCCTTTTTGTTGAAGATGGGCGCGCGGGTTACGTGTACAACGATTTAGGCGAAAGAATAGTTGTGAAATCAAGTCAGCCTCTCCAGTCTGGTTCCAACACCATTGTTGTTGATTTTCAGTATGATGGAGGTGGGAAAGGAGCCGGTGGTGATGTGAATCTGATTGTGAAT
>JAQWMC010000139.1 GCA_029246985.1 Pirellulales bacterium | reverse complement strand
GTAATTCAAGTATGCCCACTTTTTTTTTTTTTTTTTGTTCTGGTTTGTTTTGCTTGTACTGGTCGCGTAGTGGCTGTCGCCGAGCGTCTCCCTGCGGTCACTGCTTTTCTTGAGATGCACTGTATCGACTGCCATGGTGCTGATGGAGAAGGTGACGTTGACCTTCAGTTGCTCGCCAGCGGGCGGGAACAATCACCAGAACTGATTGAGTTGGTGCATCATGTGATCGAGCTCCATGAGATGCCTCCAGAAGAGATGGACCAGCCATCAAAAGATGATCGTGTCCGGGTGACAAACGATCTTCAGCACTTACTTCTTGAAAAGACACAACAAAGTAAGCCGCCGTATAAGCAGTCACTTCGGCGTATGAATCGTTTTCAGTATCACAACGCGGTGACTGATTTGTTCGAGTTACGGTGTACTGTCTTTTCGCTCCCTGAACGAGTGGTTCGCGTCTATCAGGATTACTTTGACCCGGCGAAGAGTAAGTTGCCGGAGATTGTTGGTGTTGGGAATCGTCCGCTCGGAAAGTCACAACTTATCGAACCAAGGCTCGCAGGAGTTACGCCCTTTCCACAAGATCTAAGGGCTGAGCACGGGTTCGATACACAGGTAGATCATCTTTCGTTATCACCGTTATTAATGGAGGCATTTCTGTCTCTTGGTCAGTCAATTGTGCAGAGTGAGGACTTCACGAAAAAGAATGTTGGCATTTGGGAGGACTTTTTCGTGCTCCCAAAAAAGAATGGAGAAACTGAGAGTAGTTTGATTGAGTCAAGGCTTCGTCTTTTTCTAGCACACGCTTTTCGGCGTCCTGTAGACAAGGAAACACTGAGACGGTACGTCGCGTTTGTGAACACTGAACGAGCAAAGGGCATGTCATTTGAAGAAGCGATGAAAGCTGTAGCCGCTGCTGTTATTGCGTCACCACGATTCCTCTATATCTACGACACAGCTGACCAGAACACTACCGAGAATGAACTCGATCCTTATTCGTTTGCATCAAGGCTTTCTTTTTTTCTCTGGGGTAGTATTCCCGATGAACAGCTTCTTTCTGCTGCAGAAGCCGGCCTGCTCGAAGATGAGCTGGGGATTCGAGATGAAGTGCAGCGAATGCTGAAAAGCAAAAAGCTGAAGAGGTTTTGCGATGCCTTTCCATTACAGTGGCTTCAGCTTGATCGGATGATTTCAGCGATACCTGATCCTGAATTATTTCCTGACTTCTATTTTTCGAAATATCGCCTCAGCATGCATATGATGCTCGAGCCACTCTTGTTGTTCGAAGCCGTGCTTGTAGAGAATCTGCCAATTACACAATTTGTCCATTCTGACTTTACGTATCGATCACAACAGTTGGACAGATCGTATGCCGAACTAGGGCTTGAAGTTACATTGGCAAAGTCTTCTGGGGCAACACGCATTTCATTTAAGCGTACCCCAACAAAAGACATGCGTAGCGGTGGCATGATTACCAATGCAGCTGTGATGACAATGCTGTCTAATCCAGAGCAATCACAGCCTATTTCACGCGGGGCGTGGCTGGCGTCAGTAGTTTTCAATGACCCGCCGAAACCTCCACCGGCTGATGTACCTCCTCTGCCGGAGGGCGCTGGTAGAGAAACTGAATCGATGACCCTGCGTGAGCGGCTTGGCGCCCATCGAGAACGTGCTGACTGTCGAGGATGCCATGAGCAGATCGACCCACTGGGGTTTGCACTTGAAAACTATGATGCCGTTGGGCAGTGGCGGTCGACATATAAAAATGGTCGTACAGTGGATTCAGCGGGAAAGCTTTTTCATCAGCATGACTTTGCGAATATCACAGAGTTTAAGCAAGCAATCCTCAAGGAGGATGCACTTTTTGCGAAGGCATTCATAAAACACCTTCTTGTCTATGCAACAGGTCGCCAATTGACACCCTGGGATAACGTCGGAATTGAAGACATTACCGCGATAACAGTGGCCGATGGGTATAGAATCCAAGATATCATCGAGGGGGTCGTGTTGAGCCCGGCGTTTAGGAGTCCATAATGCGAACTACTCGGCGAAAATTTCTACATGGAGTTGGTGGTACTGTCCTCGGGCTCCCCTGGCTCGAGGGCCTTGCACACGCACACGCAGCAAGTGCTTCAGCACTTCGGATGGTGCATTTCTACGTACCGATCGGTGTTGTCCGCCGTGGGTTTTTTCCTGGGGAGGCTGATCACATTATTCCGAAGGGGAATCTTGGCGGTGTAATGAAATCACTCGGTGTGCAAGACCCAAATCAATCACTCAAACCGCTTGATGTTTTGACACCAACAATGCAGCCACTCGATGGGCTAAAAGATCAAATCACACTCATTACTGGAATGGACAGGCAGTTTCAAAACGGAACTGATGTGCACGCTCAATGTGCGTCGTGTTATTTAAGCAGTGCGAAGCCGTTCGAAGTGAAAGACTCGGCATGGCCGCTAGCACGGACACTTGACCACATTGTGGCCGATCATGTTGGTCAGCAGACGCCATTTAAAACATTGGAATTTAGCTGTAACAATCACACAGATAACAAAGAGTCGATCTATTTTGACAATATTTCCTGGTACGGCACCGGTCACGTTGCACCATCAATACGAAATCCTAGGAAGATGTATCAGCGGTTGTTCTCCACCCATGACATCAATCGATATAAAGATGTGACGAGTCTTGTACTTGATGATGCACGGGATCTTAAGAAGCAACTTGGCCAAGGCGATAAGCAAAAACTTGATGAATATTTTGAATCCATCCGAGCAATCGAACTTCAATTGGCTCGGCTTGAAAGCATGAAATTGGATTTAACTGGAATTGATTGTGAGGAGCCAACAGATGCTTATCTCCCACGAGGTGACTATATCCGCCTTATGGGCGACCTGATGGTGACCGCTCTTCAGGCAGGTTTGACAAACGTGGCCACATTCATGATTGGCCCGGAGCGGTGGGATACTCCGTACATGTTTGATGGGCTATTTGACAAGCCTCGTAGCCACCACAAGATGTCCCATAATCAGACGAAAATGATAGATGACCTACTGAAGGTCGATCGATTTCATATGGAGCAATATGTCTATCTGATGCAACGAATGATGGCTGTTCGTGAAAAAGATGGATCATCACTCCTTGATAACACGCTCTTTACGTATGGCTCTGGCCTCGGTGACAGGTCAACGCATCAATACAACGATCTGCCAATCATCGTAGCTGGTGGTGGCAAGCGGACTCAGAAAGGTCAGCATGTTCACATGCGGGAAGGTACACCACTTGCAAATTTATGGTTGACGCAGGCACAGATGATGGGTGTCCCAATTCAGTCTTTTGCCGATAGCAATGGTGTGATACCGCACATTACAAAAAGTTCGTGACCGGCGACATCAAAGTGCTAGAAGAGGTGCTGGTTGTGAATTCCGGTCCGATATTACAGCACTACTGAACCTTTGCCTGCACAATCTGCAGGTTTGATGGGTAGTCTTTGCCGACAAAGGCCGCAACACTCAAGGGTGCAGTTGTAAGAGTGTCGGGAACGATGAATGTTGCTTTTATTTTTCCAGCACCTGATATTTCGAGAACTTGACGCTCAAGTCGATTGCCATCATTTTTGAGCGTCACGTGTACTTTTTGTATTTCAAGTTGTTTCGGTATGGTGTGCTCAATCGATACCATAACCACGTTGTCTTTTCGTGTTGTTGAAACCTTGATTAGTTTGAGTTTCTTTTGTGCCTTGGGTTTGCCTTTGCGTCGTTCAGCGCGACGGTCATCAGTTTCCTTTTGAACCTGGTCCACATAGGCCCTTCGAATGGCAGGGTCATTACGTCCTTCAAATGCAACAAGAGCATGATCGCCTGTCTCGTGCATCCACGTTTTCAGTTGGGTTTGCATTTCCTGAAGGATGTTCTGGTGGTCCTTTGATTTGACAAGATTTGTAAGGCAATCAGGGTCCTTTTGTACGTCGTAGAGTTCTTCGACGACACGGTGATTGAAAAGGTCGAGGCGTTTCTGCATCATTTCTGATGTGGGCGCGAGCTCTTGCATACGTTTATAGGTCTTTGTGCCCTGCGTGGCTGTCCGCATCACGTCTTCGCCGTCCGACCACGGATTAAACAGATAAAGGTAACGAGGGGTCTGAACACCTCGCATCGGGTTTCGCTTGCCACCAGCGTTTTCGTTATATTCCTTGAACACAACGTTACGGTTTGCTTGGCTTTCGCCATGAAGAAGTGGCAGGAACGATGAGCCTTGCAGGTTGTCTGGCAACGGCGTACCAACCATGTCACAGAAGGTCGGTAGGAAATCGATTGCTGACACCATGTGGCGATCATCAACAGTCCCTGGTTGCACGACGCCAGGCCAGCGAATAATCAGCGGTGTTCGCGTGCTGTGGTGGTACAACTGGGTTTTTGCAAATGGCAGCGGCATGCCATGGTCAGAGAGAAAGACCACGATGGTGTCCTCTTCCTTACCCGAGTTTTTAAGGGCATTGAGAATGGATCCGACAGCGTCGTCAGCTCGACGGACCGATGTGTAGTACAGCGCGAGTTCTTCCCGGACAACAGGGTCGTCAAATAAAAAGCCGGGGATAGGCGATTCGTCTGGTGAGTATATTTTAGAAACACCATGTGGATCCCCTTCAAACCAGAACGGTTTATGCGGATCAGAAATGTTGATGTTGATGGCAAAAGGTTTTTGTGCAGCTCTCGCTTGCTCAATACCCCGTGTCAGGCTTGAGCCGTAGGAGGTCACATCTTTGATATGCTCCTTTGCGCCATCTTCCTTGATCGTAAGGTCTGCATCCCAGGGGTATGGTTGATAGGGAGTAGAGTGACTGACCTTTCCACGAATAGCAGTAAAGTAGCCAGCCTTTTGCATGACATCGCAGAAAACCGGATAGTCGTTATCTACTCTGTAGAAGCCTTCAACGCCTGAGCTGTGCGGGTACCGGCCTGAGAACATGACGTTGCGTGACGGGTAGCAGTTGCCAACCTGAACATGCGCCATTTCAAAACGCAGCCCTTCCGCCGCGAATCGGTCCATATGTGGTGTCAGATCTGGTATGACACCATCGAAAACTCCAGCAGAGTCACAGCTCATGTCATCAACAGTAATGACAAGTAAATTAGGTGGCTCGGCCTGGGTGAGACTGCATGAAAAACTTAGCAAAAGAAAGGCAATGAAGCGTTTCATTCGAGATGATTCTTTCGTGATGTAGGCAATAATAAATCTCTGAAGATCGTTATACACAATACATGTTTTGTTTTCTGTATGCTTACAGCCATGGTCTTGGTTGTGCTTTTGCAGTTGCGCAGGTTGTGCTGTCAAGAAAGCAGTCTCGCGAATGGTCACCCGTTTTACAGCGCTCAAGAATCGTTTTATCTTTCGGCTTCGAAAGGTAGTCGGCGGAGAACTTCCGCTGGAGACAGAAACATGCCGGTTTGTGCTGACAAGTTTGCTTGACCTCTTTATGACATTTCTGCTTCTGTATTTTAGTAATCGTGGGATGATGCGGAATGTCGTTGTCGAGTCGAATCCTGTCGCCCAATATTTTATCAGCGGCTGGGGAACGATGGGTCTTGTCTGGTTCAAAATTGCGATGGTGACGATTATAGTTCTCATCGCGCAGATTATCGCGACGAAAAGGCCCGTGGTTGCACAGTTTGTTTTAAACGGCGCAACGCTATTCGTGGGCAGTGTCGTGGTTTACAGTGGGTTTCTACTTGTACAAAATCGAATCTGAAATCTGTTGTAGATCTGAATGTATTCCTCCAAAGAAGTAGAAGGTTAGCTGGAGAAAGAAATAGAAGGTTAGCAGGAGAGAATTTCTGTGTACTATTTACGCTCAACAAGTTCGAGCATTGCCTCGCCCATGTGCTCGCCAATCAGGTAATAGGTTTCAGCATTGTTGTTCCAGTGGTACGCTTGGCGTGACGGCGAACTGTCTGCCGGCCGGTATAAGTTTTGCGTCGGAACGAATGCGACACTCCCTTTGAATTCAGGATAGTCTGCTGCAGCTTTTTGTGCTGTCATCAGTGATAGCGCACGAGGGTGTTTTTCTTTCAGGCCACTCATGCCAGTTTCGGCGATGACAAATGGCAGTGCCGGTGATTTCAAGTCTCGTCGAATATCTTTGATGAACTGAATCATATTGTGTTCGTAGTTGTCGTTAAACGATTGATTAATACGGTCGTTCCAGCCTTGGTGCCAACCGAATCCAGAGAGCATAAAGGTGGCTCCCTCGAATTGTGGAAAGAGTTTGTCAGCATGTAGGAGGACATCTTTTGTGAGTTCAAGAATCTTTGTGTAGTAAAGCCCTGTTTCTCCTTGGAGGCTCGGTGGTCGAAAATCTTCAGAAAGGCTCTTTCCACCCCATGCTATTTTGATGAGGAGAACCGGTTCCTCGAAAGCATCGCCGATGGTCCAGCCGAAGCCAAGTTCTGGGCCAATCTTATTTGGGGTACTTCCATAACCTGGCTGGAGAGGTCCCTTGCGGTCGAGAAACCAGATCTGCACGTCATCTCGTGCCACCCAGGTTCCGTCATCGTTTCGAAGGTGTTGGTAATGGGGTGCCGACGCAGGTGCTTCTGTAAGCCACTCAAGCGAACCTTTCCCTTCGTTGCGATCGGCAGCAGCTGGTACATCCCCTGCCCCAACCATGTTTGATTGCCCCGAAAGAATAAACACGCGAACGACATCGTTTGGCAAAGCTGGGCTCATCAGCAAAAATACAGCTGATAAAACGGTACTTCGAAAGAAAAAATGGTGTAGCATCAGAATATCTCGTGAGATGGGTTTCGGATATCGGGCTGGAGATGGCAACATAGGCCGTGAGTACGGCGGCCAAGTCGGTGGGCGCTGAAAAAGAGAACGAATTGTGACAGTCTAGGGGATACGCAGATGGCAGGAAACAGAATCGCAGTTGGACGCAGTGCTCAAGCCGTTGTGTATACGGTTGTAGCCTTTTTCTGTGGTGATGCCGCATCAGTTGGATTCGCAGTTGAAACTAAGCCAAATGTGGTTTTTATCCTTGCTGATGACCTTGGCTATGGCGATCTGTCATGCTACGGACAGACCAAGTTACACACGCCGAATATTGATCGTCTCGCCCGTGAGGGTATGAAATTTACTGATCATTATTCCGGTAACACAGTCTGTTCACCGTCACGGGCCTGTCTCATGACGGGGCAGCATCCAGGCCGGGTGCATTGTCGTGGAAACGGTGATGAGAGTGTTGTCGCAGCACTTGATCCATCCATGACGACGCTCCCGCGGCTCTTCAAAAATGCAGGCTATGCAACCGGTGCTTTTGGAAAGTGGGGACTTGGTGTGACGGTTGAACCCGGCCGGCCCAACCCGCTGACGCATGGCTTTGACCACTTTAGTGGATGGAAGAGCCAGCGTATTGCCCATACGTATTATCCCACAAGTATCGTTCGCGATGGCAAAGAGAAGCGACTTGAGGCGGGCACCTATGTCCATGATTTGATTATGGATGACGCGTTTTCATTTATTCGCCATGAAGCAGAAGCCGGTGTTCCGTTTTTCTGTTATATCCCCACGGCAATTCCTCACGCAGCAATGCATGCTCCAAAAGCGTTGCACGAGAAGTGGAGGAAAAAATTCCCGGAATTTGACGAGAAGATAGGAAAATACTCTGCCGGTACTGATGAAACCTGTCCTGATGTCAAAAATCCTATTGCTGGTTTTGCAGCAATGATTGAGCATCTTGATAACCAGGTGGGTGAGCTTCTTGATGTATTGCGTGAAGAAGGTATTGAAGACGATACACTTGTGCTCTTTTGCAGTGACAATGGTGCGCATCGTGAAGGTGGACATTCACCAGAGTTCTGGAATTCAACTGGACCGCTCAAGGGAATTAAGCGAGATCTGTATGAAGGTGGCATTCGCTCGCCTCTGCTTGCCCGCTGGGTTGGAACCGTGAAGGCAGGTTCAACGAGCGACCATATCAGCGCGTTCTGGGATGTGGTGCCGACCATGGCTGAGCTGATCAAGCAACCATGCCCACCTCAGTCGACTGGTGTTTCGATGCTACCAACACTTGTTGGGAACGATGGCGGTCAGGAAGAACATGAGTATCTGTATTGGGAACATCCTCAGGCGGTCAGACGAGATCAGGCGATACGCGTTGGACCATGGAAAGGTGTTGTGCGTGGTTGGAAGAAAAGCTCAACCGGTGCTTTTGAGCTGTATAACCTCAATGATGACCTGAGTGAGAAGCAGGATGTGGCTGCAGGTCATCCTGAAATGGTGAAAAAAATGCAAAAGATGATGTCTGAAGCGCACCGCGATGTTTTATAAACGAGAGAAGGCCGGCTGGCTTGTGGACATACGGTCTTAATCACCTGCCGCCGCATCTCGTTCGTTCATTGCCTCACGTTGGTCGCGTGAGTCAGCTGCTTCGGCATCGAGCATTTCGTTTTGCATTTCAATCTGATCCCGCTGGGTGTTACTGCCAGCCGGCTTTCGGGGTGCAAATGGGTCATCTTGGTCACCAGCAGACATCGTCTCGGCGCCCGCATCAGGAACTGGCCGATCGTTTGGTGGGTCAGTTCTACTTGGTCCATTTGCAAAAGGATCATCGCCGAATGGATCGTCAAAGATCGCTTTGGTCTTTTTGCTAGAATCGGCTTCCTCGGGTTCAGGTTTCTCAGCCATCCCAGATGCGGCGTCTGTTTTGCCAAACAATACATCGGATTCGCGTTGTCCTTTTTCAGCACCAAGCGTTTGCATCGGTTCAGGCTCATCAGCTTTCTCGGCTACATCGTCGACTTCAGGGGGTTTGCTTACTGGTGTTGGCAGCGGGCCTTCAGCCGCTTGTTTTGATGTTTTTGCTTTCCTTTCAGTACCCCCAATACCAGAGTATCGTCGTCCACCAGATAAAAAACTCTGTCGGGTGCTGCTGAGTTGTGGTTCCTGTCGCTTGGCAAGAACCAGGCGAGCTTTTGACCGGGATTGTTCAAGTAACAAACGATCCGGGCCTTGAATTCTTTCAAGCGCACGTGAAACGGTTCGCGTGTTTCCCCGTTCAGCCTCAAAAGCAGCACCTTTTCTAAAATCCTCGTCGGCCCCTGTTTGACTGCCGAGTCGAAGCGCACTCAGGCCACGAAAGTAATACACACGAGGATCATCGGTGCCGATATCAATGACCTGACTCAAGTAGTCATAGCTTTGCTGAAAGTTGCCAGCATAGAAGGAGTGGACACCGTCACCATAAACAGCACGAACGGATGGGTCCGATGCATGGGCGTAGGTCATACAGGAAAATATGAATGCAAAAGCCAGGAGTATTTTATGTTGCATATCAAAACCCAATTCTTTCCGAACAGATGTTGACTAATTAATCGTTATATGGTGATCGTTTGTCTCACTTTGAACGCGTAGTATCGTACCACGAAATTTTTGTGTGTGTTGGGCTCAGTTCAGCTTGTAGAGAATGAAAAACCCAAAAATTGCTCCAGCATACGCAAGCGGGAAGGCCCAACGGCAGGTCTTGTCATATTGGTGAGCCAATGGCGTTTTGTCGTGTTCTGTAAGGCTTTTTACATAGAGGCTGTGGGGGATGGTAAGTGACGTTATTAAAAACGACACAAGAAGTAAGGTGTCGGTGAAGGTCAGGTATGAATTGCGCGGCATGTTGTCAATCACTACAAATTGGTAAGCGACAATTGTCAAAATGCCGACAAAGGAAATATTTAGGCGGTCTGAAATGGACTCCGGATCGAGCCAGAAAGTCGACCATGCCATCGATACCAGAACGACAAGCGGAAAGAGCAGTACCCAGACGATCTGCCAAGACTGACGTTCGAGCACAATTGTTGTAACCATCCGTGAAAACGTGGGTGCTGTTTCATGCAGTTGTAATTGTGTTGAATCCACGTCCATGTTGAGGTTTAGAAAATCCCATCCAGCGACATTTACGGTCGATTCTCGTTTTGCATAACTCTCAGTTGTTTCTCTGTAGCGGTCATCAACTTCAAGGACAACCTCTTCAGACATGTTGCCGAATGGAATCATAAATGCGCGAAGATTCTGGATGTCGAAGGGGTAGTCATACAACGCCATTGGTGTTTCTAATCGGACATTGCGTTGTTCGAGATATGTCACTTCGCCGTTTGGCAAAACTGAAATTTTAATTGCATTGGTGTCGCCCCTACCGATTTGATTGATAATCACGAGTTGTGGCCACCAGCCAGTAAATATCTCATTAAATTGAAATTCGCCCTGGAAGATTTTTTTGTCAGTACCCTCAGATTCTGGATCAAAGGCGAGTCTAGGGTCTTTCCAGGTGGCCACAATTGCAATTTCCGCTTCGAACGTTTCGTTCACATCATCGATATCAACAATATCAAGAACGAACAGGCCGCATTTCACTATTGTTGGATTTGATGGCGGGTTCGGCATACCTGCGTCAATTGCATAAGCCGCCGGTAGGGAAAAAATCATAGCGACTGATACAAAGAACCAAGGCAAGAAGTGCATGCGCCCTCTACTTGTTGCTGTGAAAGGAAAATGTTTTGAAGGATGATTCATGTGAATTTCGGTTTTAAGTAATGGATGGGAGAACAGTGTAGTTGGTCTCTATTGAGTAAGACGGACGGGTGTACCAATACGGGCGGCAAGATGGTGATCAGCCCTGCCCTCAACGACAGCGATCTCGAGATAGCCTTGAGAGCCCGCTAATCCGACGAGGGTGCCCTTCTCTGCCTCACCGTAGGTTGAAACTATGCGATGAATGGGTGTTCCATCGCAGCTTAATTGGGCATTATCTTGAAGATCTTCGGCCAGAGTGTCTTGGAAGTTGGTAATCAAGTTGCCGAAGTGGTCGATATGAATAATCTCTCCGTCCACAGACCCGTGGTGTGCTTTTGGTTCCGGCCAAGGAAGTGAAAGCATCTCCTCGATTGGGGTACCTAGGCACGATGTCTGGCCGAGCGTGATATGTGCAGCGACGGGGGCGAAGATGTCCCGGCCATGGAACGTCTTTGATGCGGGTTGTGTCGCCTGAACTGGACGAATGGTTGTGCGTGTGTGCTTCCTGGCGGCGAGGGAGAGAAGCCCGTTGTCGGGTGCGAGAAAGCGTTGGTCGGCAATCTCTGCGTAAATAATATTTCGTCTTGTTCCCACCCCAGGGTCAACAACAATCACATGTAATGTCTGCGGTGGAAAGCTGAAGCAACTTGCAGCAGTGAACCATGCCGCCGAATAAATATCATGTGGGGCAAGGTCGTGAGCAAGATCAATCAGTCGACAGTCAGCGTATCGTGACGTGTTACCAATTGTGCCTTTGTAGAGTGTCTGGAAAAACGTACCCTTCATTTGCGCTACGTAGCCACTCGACGTTCCAAAATCAGTCGTCAGGGTCACAAGCGATGCCATGTTTGCAGCGTCTCACTATGGAAGTGCGCGAATCAGTTCAAGAGCCAGGGCGCGTACCTTGCCAGGGTTGACATTGGGGTTCTTGCGTTTGGCCTGGCCGATCAGTCCACCGGCCGCCTGCTCTTTGCCGCCTTTGACATCAGCAACGATTTTTGGATTTTCAGCAATAAGTTCTTCACATAGTTTTTGAAGGTCGCCCTCATCAACTGCGGCGATTCCCAAGCCTGCCACGACCTCGTCTACCGGCCTGCCGGTTTCGAGAACTGCTGCAAAGATTTCCTTGCCCCGCCCTGTATCAAAGTCACCCTTTTTTACCCGCTCAATAATATCGGCAACAGCGGCTGGTTGAACGGGAAAATCAGCAATGCGACCTCCGCGCTCATTGAGCATCCGTAGGACGTCCTGTTGCATCCAATTACTCGCGACTTTCCCTTCACCAACTTTTTTGGCGAGGTCTTCAAAATATTCGACAAGCTCGGGGCCCTGATTAACCAAGACATCGGCGTCATAGGCAGGAATTTTCCAACGGTCCGCGAGTGTTTTTCGCAGCATAGCTGGAGGTTCACCCATTGTTGCCCGAACGGCAGCGACCTGTTCTTCACTTACTGTCACTGGAACCAGATCGGGCTCGGGAAAATATCGATAGTCACTCGACTCTTCCTTGTGTCGCTGTCCACGGGTCACGCCAGCAGAGTCATCCCAGCCACGTGTCTGTTTTGGCATGCTGCCAATTTCAGCGTGGGTGGCCTGCCATTCACCCCATTGCCGCTCGGTTTCGTAGACCAACGCGCGTTCAACGGAACGAAATGAATTCATGTTCTTGATTTCCACAATTGGCGTTTTAGCGAGTCGACCATCCGGCTGGGGGATATGAAGGTTGACGTTGGCATCAACACGAAGACTCCCCTCTTGCATGTTGCAATCACTCACACCGAGATAGACCAGCAACAGTTTAAGTTCGTTCAGCCATGCTCTCGCTTCTTCAGGGCTTCGGATGTCTGGCTCAGTCACAATTTCACACAAAGGCGTTCCAGTTCGATTGAGGTCGATGCGGCTGTCTGCTGTACCGGCGGCTTCGTCATGCATGCTTTTACCAGCATCCTCTTCGAGATGCACTCGAATGATTCGCACGTTCCTTGGTTCGAATACTCCCTTCGGATCAATCACCTCAAGATGGCCCTCGTATGAGAAGGGAAGGTCGAATTGGCTGATCTGATAGCCCTTTGGAAGATCGGGATAGAAGTAGTTTTTCCGATCCCATTTTGTGAATGAGGCAATTTTGCAATTCAATGCCAGAGCAGCTCGAAGTGAGAGGTCAAAAGCGAGCCTGTTCATTACGGGCAAAGAGCCTGGAAGTCCGAGGCAGGTTGGGCATACCTGTGTGTTCGGTGAACTCCCGAATGTGGTGACACATCCACAGAAAAGTTTAGTTTCCGTTTGAAGTTGCACATGAACTTCCAGGCCGATAACAGTGGTAAATGGATGGTGGGATTCAGCAGTCATAGTGGTAGCAGGAGACGCAGAGTTAGGAGGGGATCGCGGTCGTTCGTTGAAGGTGCCAGTCTGTGGTCTGTTGGTATTGATGAGCAGCTTGGAGCAAGAGCGGTTCTGAGAGAGCCGGTCCTTGGAGTTGAAAGCCCACTGGCAGGTTGGTCTTGGTAAAACCACAGGGAAATGAAATGCCGCCAATACCAGCGAGGTTTGCTCCAACTGTGTACAGGTCAACAAGATACATGGCGACAGGATCGTCAGTTTTTTCACCGAGTTTGAAAGCAGGTGTTGCGGAAACCGGTCCACCAATCAGGTCAACTTTTTTAAACGCCTGGGTGAAATCGTTTCGAATGAGTCGTCGCACGCGGAGGGCCTTGGCGTAGTAGGCGTCGTAGTAGCCCGCCGAGAGTGCGTAGGTGCCAAGCATGATGCGGCGTTTGACCTCGGGGCCAAATCCCTCCGCCCGACTGCGGCAGTACATCTCAACAAGTGGCGAGTCGAATGTGGAAATCCCCTGATCGTCCGTAGGGGTGCCATCCCAGCGGTGGCCGTAGTGAGCACCATCATAGCGAGCAAGATTGCTAGAGGCTTCACTTGGTGCAATTAAATAATACGTTGGGACACCGTACCTGGCATGAGGCAACTCAACTTCGTGAATGGTCGCTCCGGCTGCTTCATATGCTGCGAATGTCTGTTCAACATGTTCGGCAACCTCTTGATCAAGACCCTCACCAAAGTGTTCTGCCACTCGGCCAATCCGCAGGCCTTGAAGTGGTTTTTCAAGGCCTGTTAGATAATCGGGAACTGGAGTGTTAAGTGATGTCGAGTCACCAGGGTCGTGACCAGCAATGGCTTGAAGCAGCATGGCGCACTCTTTCGCGGAGCGGGCCATGGGGCCAATTTGGTCAAGGCTTGAAGAAAAGGCGATAAGTCCCCGTCGGCTGACTCGGCCGTATGTTGGCTTCAGGCCGGTAATGCCGCAGAGGCCTGCGGGTTGTCGAATCGATCCGCCGGTGTCAGAGCCAATTGCCAGCGGTGCCATGTCTGCAGCGACAGCAGCAGCAGACCCTCCGCTGGAGCCACCGGGTGCACTGTTGGTGTCCCACGGGTTCCGGACCAGGCCGTAGGCCGAATTCTCGTTTGAGCCACCCATGGCAAACTCATCCATATTGGTTTTGCCAAGAATAATGGCATCTGCCTCACGAAGGCGTCGCACGACGTCGGCATCATAAGGGGGCTCGTACGTCTTGAGCATGCGCGAGGCACATGTAGTTTTCTGGTCGGTTGTGCACAGGACGTCTTTCACCGCAACAGGCAGCCCTGCGAGTGGGCCGAGTGGTTTGCCTTGCGCACGAGCGGTGTCGACAGCCTCTGCTTTGGCCAGTGCGCCGTCACGGTCGACCGAAAGGAAGGCGTTTATTGTGGGGTTGGTGGATCCAATTCTGTCAAGAAACGCTGTGGTGCATTCGACAGAAGTGATTTCACCTTTTTGCAGGGCCGATGCCAATTCAGTGGCAGAGGTCGTTGTCATTGTCATTGGGTGCTGGTCTCTTCCTTCAATGCAGCGTCACTTTGGTTTATGCAGATCCTGACTCACCAAGAACCGCTGGAACAAGAAAACATTCCTCGTCATGGCGTGGTGCACAGCGAAGGGCGTCAGCGGTTGTGAGTGAGGGGACGGGACGGTCCTCCCGAAATACATTTTGAGAATCAAGAGGGTGGGCGAGCGGTTCAACTTCATCTGTATTAATTTCAGAGAGTTGAGAGACAAACCCAACAATTTTTGAAAGTTCTTCGGTCAGGCTAGAGAGTTCGGTATCGCTCAGTGCTAAACGTGCGAGCATTGCTACCTTGATAACATCCTCACGGGTGAGGGTTGGTGTGGCCTCATCTTGAGTAGGCATAAGCAAGTCTTTCACGAATAGGAACGAATGTATTAGAGGGGACGACGCCGTGATGCTCGAGCGTCTGTCTACTAACAGTACAGCGCCCGAACTGTGATGCTCATGCTCATCCGAAACATCTCGTTGACGTTACGGCCGTGCACGAGGGCCTGCTGGGACCGATTCTTCAGATGAAGTTTTCTTTTGTTCAACATTCGGGAGATGAAACGGCTTTTGCCGAACCAGTTTCGTCACTTTGCCACTGCGAATGCATTGGGTGCAAACCAGTTTCGTGGCGTTGGCACCACTTGGGAGCGTGACCCGAAGACGTTGGAGGTTTGGTTTGAATTTTCGCCGTGTGATTCCGGTTATTTTCGTACCGACGCCGCCAAGGTATTTCTGCTTACCACGGATGGTTACGGAGTTCCCCATCGAGAACCCTTTACCGCAGATTTCACAGCAACGCGCCATCACACCACCTTTTTCCTATAAAAATCTTATCCGGACTGAGTTCTCATGATACCGGAGACACGGGAAGCCGCAAGATGAGTCACGCGGGCTGGTTCAAGCATCTGTTTGGCAACGACTTTTGAGGTTATTTGCCTCGTATGGCACTCGGGGCGAGCAGTTTCAGAAGGTCCTTGTGGATGCTTCCGTTGGAGGCGACGCCATCCCCAGCATTGATGTCACAGGCCCCCGTCCAATCAGTAAAGCTGCCCCCGGCCTCGGTAACAACGACGGCTACGGCAGCCGCATCCCAGGCATTGAGCATTGGGTCGGCCATAGCCTCGGCCCGTCCTGTCGCAACGAGCAAATACCCATACCCATCACCCCATGTCCGAGTAATTCGGCAGGCGTCCTCAATATCGTCACGAACTTTTTTACCTGCCCCTTCTGCATCAAGTGCCGCCGGACGCCGTCGGAAGTCTCTGAAATCGCTTGAGCACAGCAGGCTCTCATGTAGAGACGTTTGCGTTGACACGCGCGCTGTCACACGATTGTGACCGTTTTGTTCATACCACGCTCCGTGCCCCACGGCTGCATAGGCAAGTTCATCCAGCGCGGGAATAAAGATGACGCCAACAACACCCTCCCCTTTCTTCCGGCAGCCAACTAGCGTTGCAAAAAGTGGAACACCCTGAATAAATGATTTTGTTCCATCGATTGGATCAACAACCCATTCAAATTCAGATGTCCCTTTTGTGCACCCTGTTTCTTCACCAAGGAAACCATCATCTGGAAAAGCCGTGAGTAACTCCTTCTGAAGGATGTCCTCAGCAGCAAGGTCAGCTGCGGTGACCGGAGACTGATCTTTTTTTCTCATGATTGAAAGATCATCTCTTTGAAACCACTGTAATGTTTTTTGTCCCGCTTTTCGGGTGGCTGCGATGGCGACTTCCAGACGTTTTTCCATGCTGGCGTCAGGCATTCGTTGGCTCCTGAGGAGGTGTTTCTGGCGACATGCTGTCTGACAGAATAGGTGAAGGAAAAAACGAAAGCAGCAGGAGGAGCCCTGCCCCAAGAACGAGAAAGCTGTCTGCAAGGTTGAATATCGGCCAATCGATAATGCCTTCGAGGCGGAAATGAATCCAGTCGCGGACTGCGAAGACTGGTTCGCCCTGTCGACCGAGTGGCGCATGCCAGCGAAGCGAGGGAATGCCGAGACGATCGTAGAGGTTTCCGAGGATACCTCCGGTGATGCATGCAAGAGCGACAAGGAGAACAGTGTCGTTTCTGATGTGAAGCCAGGAAACAGTAATGAGAATGCCTATGAGTGCAGCGACTGAAACGGTAATAAAGAACCAACCCATGCCCTGGCCAAGTCCAAAGAGGGCACCCTCATTCAGGCTTGTTCGGTACCAGAGTATGTTTTTGATGACAGGCCACCCTGGGCTGGTGCCTGGCATGCCAAGATTTGTAAACGCGAGAGCCTTTGTAATAAGATCGGCTCCTGTTGTCAGGGAGACAAGCGACGCGAAGACCGTCCATGTCACGACATTCGCCCGTGGTGAAGAGGACGAGGGGTCGGTCGGCATAGATTCCGTTCGAAGTGGTTCGGTCACGGCACGTGTCGATCTACAAAAATGGGAAACAGGCGATGTGTTGTACGAATTTTCTCACCTCGGAAGTCGGGGTTGAAAACTCTGGTTTTGCTCAAGTCGCTCGGCACAGCGAATGCATGTTGGGGCATATGGTAATGCTTCAAGGCGTTTCTTTGTAATTATTCCTTCACATTCGACACACGTGCCAAATGTTTTTTGCCGGATCCGTGCGAGTGCTTCTTCAACTGATTGAAGGGTGTCCTCCTCGTTTTCCATGAGAGTGAGGGTAAATTCCTGTTCGAACGCATCTGAACCGATGTCAGCCATATGGACGGGCATGGTTGATGAATGCCCGCTGGGTTCATCGGTATTCGTGCCTAGTGCCACATCGGCCATTGTGTTGACATCACCACGAAGCCGACTCCTGAGTTGTTCCAGCACCTTCCGGTACGGCCGCATATCAGCAACTTTCATCGTTGTCCGTTTCCTCTCTTTGTGCCCAGCAATCGATTCGCCCCAACCCTTGGGTCGGGTAGGAAATCCAAAGACACGCACACCATAGTGATCAATACAAATGAGTCAATTCCAGCATGGAACCCCCTCGCTGGAGTGGTTTTCTGCTGGTGTTTTATCTCCTAGCAGGCTATGTTCTTTGAATACCAACATCTTACGGTCTAGAGTTCTTACACGGCGGGAGCTCGTTCACCTGCTGAGATGTCCATAATTTAGTGTATTTCCGTTGGAGCAGTCGGCTGAGTTAGAGTCGGGTGCCCTGAAAAGCCGAGAATAGAGAAGGTAGGGCGTTCGTATCAGCCCTTTCATCTGGAGACGATAACTTTGGCTGTTGCTGCCCGAACCGATCTCGCATTTCAGCAGTGTATCGCTCCGGCGTGTGGTGCGACATTTTCCATAGACGAAGTGCTTACGAGTTGCCCTTCGTGTGGAAACCTTCTCGATGTGACCTACGATTGGGACCGGCTTCCTGCACCAAGTTCCTTCGAGGTGTTTGAACGCAAATGGATGCGGCGGAGTGACCCACTTGCCTTGAGTGGTGTTTGGAGGTTCCACGAGTTGCTTCCCTTTGCTCCTCGTGAGTCTGTTGTGACGATTGGAGAGGGTCAGACCTTACTTTCGGTCTCTGATGGTGTTGGACGGTATGTCGGGATGAACGCCGGTCAACTACATCTGCAATATGAAGGGCTTAATCCGTCAGGATCATTTAAAGATAACGGCATGTCGGCAGCGTTTTCACACGCTCGTATGATTGGTGCGACCCGTGCAGCGTGTGCTTCAACAGGGAATACAAGTGCCTCACTCGCCGTCTACTGTGCTGTGACTCGGCTCATGCGAGGCATTATTTTCATTGGTTCGGGCAAAATTTCGTACGGGAAGCTCTCGCAAGCCCTGGATTATGGCGCGCTCACAATTCAGATCACTGGTGACTTTGATGATGCGATGGCGCGCGTCAAAGAGGTAGCGAGCAAGATGGGGATTTACCTGGTGAACTCGGTGAACCCATTTCGGCTTGAGGGCCAGAAGACAATTATGTTTCGTGTGCTTGAGTCACTTGGCTGGGAGGTACCAGACTGGATTGTTGTTCCGGGTGGTAATTTGGGAAATTCAAGTTCCTTTGGGAAAGCGTTTGCAGAATTACGCCATCTCGGGCTTATTGACCGAATCCCTCGGCTTGCAGTTATTAATGCAGCCGGTGCCAACACCCTGCACGAACTCTTTCATAATCGGGGGCTTCGATGGAATGGTGGCCACACTGATCTCGCCCCTGTATGCCACTATTATGATGAGTTGGACCGGGATGGAAAACGAGCAGATACTCTCGCGAGTGCGATTGAGATCAACCGTCCAGTAAATCTGAATAAGTGTCTGCGGGCGCTTGAAGTGTGCGATGGTGTAGTGCGAGAGGTGTCAGAGCAAGAAATTCTTGATGCAAAAGCCCAGGTGGGTGCGGGTGGCCTTGGTTGTGAGCCAGCGAGTGCGGCAAGTGTTGCCGGTGCAAGAAAGCTTGTGAACGAGGGTGTCATTGGTCGAGATGATCGAGTGGTGTGTATCCTTACCGGACATCAATTGAAGGATCCAAATGCCACGGTTGCCTACCACACGACTGATCAGAAACTATTCAATGAAGTACTTGGTAGCCGGGGTGTCAGCAGAGCAAGCTATGCCAATCGTGCTGTGAGCGTAGGCAATCGCTTCGATGAGATCGTCCAGGCGATCGACCTCTACAGCTAATATGCTGTTTCTACTAGCAGTCACTAGCAGTCTTTGTGTGAGGATGTAGGATGATGCCTATGACAACCACACAATCTTGCAACCTTGTTGTGCATGGCGCGGCTGGCCGAATGGGTCAGCGTATCGTCGCCTGTGCGCTTGCTGAACCGGAACAATGGAATCTTGTCGCCGCGATCGACAGAACTGGCCATCCACGTCTCGGAGACGATGCTGGACAAGTCGCTGGCGCTGGTGAAGTCGGGGTTCCACTAAGTACATCGTGGGAAGTCCCAGCTGACGTCGTTATCGATTTTTCCTTACCGGGAGCTCTTCGCGATATTGCTGAGGCGTGCGTTCAAAAAGGCGTGCCACTTGTTGTTGCGACGACAGGTCTTGAGGCCGATGATGAAGCAGCAATCGCAGAAGCAGCAACGTCAGTTCCTGTTCTGATATCCCCGAGCATGAGTCTTGCTGTCAATATTGCTATGGATCTTGTTGGTCGTGCCGGCAGACTACTGCGTGGCGTTAACAGCCGCGCTGATGTTGAAATCATTGAATGTCATCATCATCACAAGGAAGATGCACCGAGTGGAACTGCGCTGAAGTTTGGTCGCATCGTTAAGGATGCGATGGGCCTGTCAAAGGAAACACATGGACGTGAAGGTCGTCCTGGTGCCCGCCCTGAAGATGAGGTTGGGTATCATGCGGTACGATCGGGCGATAACCCGGGCGAGCACACCATTCTCTTTGGTCTCGACGGAGAATGCCTGTCTGTCAACGTTCGGGCAACCAACAGAGATTCTTATGCTCGTGGGGCTCTCGCTGCTGCTGCGTTTCTCGTCGGAAAACCAGCGGGCATGTATAGCATGGATGACGTGCTCGGCATTTCATCTGGAAACTGAGGGTGGACACTATTTACCAACGCATAGCAACCCCCAATCGACAACTTTTGTATTGGTAACCGTAATTGGCAAATACCAATTGCGTCTTAAAAGTGCCGAAAGGGGTTCGAAATTACAAGTTGTCAGAGGTGGTTCTTACTCGTTGGCAAGTTGAACGTTCTCGGCACATGGGCCTTTTTGTCCGCGTGCTTCGGTGAAAGTAACGCGCTGGCCTTCACGAAGTTCGTTGTACGTTGTTCCTTCAACACTGCTGGAATGAAAGAACAGGTCCTTGTCGGTACCAACGTCGATGAACCCAAAACCTTTGTCAGTAAGTCGCTTGATAGTGCCTTCGGCCATTATGTTTCCTAAAAAGTGGAGCAGCTTTCAATTGAACGGAATTGTCCAATCCGGAGTCTCTGCGGAAACATTCTACCATCAAGATCGATAATTAACAGGGGTTAAAGGAAAGCCCGGCATGGGCTGATATGACCCCGATTGCCCCGTGGGATGGGTGGAAGGTGAAGCGGTAGGGTGTGATCGCAGGTGGTAAGGCCGCGGTGTTGTCCATGGTCACCGTGTCCAAAGTAAAATGGAGAGGACGTAGGTAATCACAAGAGTCGAACTTGAAACATCGACTCAGTCCTCCAAACAAACACATCAGGGGCATGAGAGTGCCGCATGGCTGTCATTGCTCACCGTATGGATTTGGTGGCGTGGTGGGTGCATCGTCCAGCATGTCACTTAGGTCGCCATTTTTTTGTGGTGGATCATCTTGCATAGGTTAAATAAACCCAATAAACATGCAGATCAAAAAGATTGCACCAATCACCAACACAATAAGGCAAACGAAGAGCAAGAAAGTTGTCAACGGGGAAAAGTTTTGTTTCGCAGTTGAATCAAACCACGTATCTGTTTCAGGCAATAGTCCAGAATCACCGTACGTCCCGACGTACGCTCCTAATTTCTTTCCCGGTGCTGGCGCAGTCACTCCATCTGCATCACCAAAAAAGTCATCGTCTTCGATTACGTCTTGTAGTGGATCGTCTTGCATGCGTGCAGTGTAATGAATCCATCACTTGAGGGAGGTATGTTCACCCTGATAGCAAGCGTTTCGCGAAACGTCCGCATGGGTTGGGGCTGTTTTAATTGAAGTAGTAAATTTTACCGTCTTCTACGGCAAACGGAGTACCTTCAATTGCTACTTCCCCTTCATAATGTCTTCGCACAACGGTAACTGTCGCTGTTTGCATAGTGGTACCCATTGCCAGACAAACAGTAATGGCAGACAAAACACCGATGCTGAAGCTTTTGCCGTCGATTGATCTCATTGATTTTGACATGGTTGCCTTCGTTGTAGTTCGTGAATGAATGCATCCATAATACACACCCTGCCTTAAAAGTGATTGATAGAGAGGGTGGGGCCTGTCACTATTTTGTAGCAAGCTTCAATCGCACGACACGATGGTTCCAACTGTCGGCAATATAGAGCCAGCCGTCATGGACCTGGACACCATGTGGCCGGTTCAACTTAAACTTTCCAGCGCCAAGCACAGTGGTGAGCACTCCGGTTTCCGGATCAAAACAGCGAACCAGATGATTGTTGTCATCGGCGATATACACGGCACCGGCTGAGTCAATCGCTAGGTGCTTGGGGCCGTTGAGCGTGGCCTCCTTGCCAAAACCATCAGCTTTGCATTTCTTGCCACTTCCAGCCACGGTTCGTACTTTACCGGTGGTATCGACAACACGCAGTGCGTTGCCACCGCGTTCGATGATGAAAAGATTGCCAGCTTCGTCGTACGCTGCAGCGCGGGGGTCGACGAGTGGCGCGGTGGCGGCGTTGGTACCATCCACCGGCACATCACGTGTGCCGTTGCCCGCAACGGTCTCAACCCGTCCGCTGCCGAGCGTGATTCGGCGAATGCGACGGTTTTTGATGTCGGCAACCAATAGGTATTTCTTGTCTGGACTAATCGACACGCTGATTGCCATGTTGAACTTCGCGTGTTCGACCGGCTCTCCATCACCTGCGAATCCCGCCTTGCCACCGGCATAGGTCGATACGTTTCCTTTGTTGTCAACGCGGCGTATCGCGTGGTTGGCGTGATCAGATATATAGAGCGAATCATCAGGGCCAATGGCCACGTTATGCATGTCTTTGAATGATGCCTGTGCCACCGGGCCACCGTCGCCTTCATACCCAGCATGTCCGAGACCACCAAACTGTGAGAGGTCTCCCGCTGGGGTGCGTTTGAAAATTCTCCCGCCTTTGTACTCGACGATGATCATATTTCCGGCTGAATCAAAGTCGATGCCGAAGGGATAGCTGAGTTTTCCAGGCGCGATCGTTTTTCCAGGGGCTGCATCGTGTGAACCAATGAGTACCGTCACCACAGGGTCCGTCGCATTCGCAACAGCTGTAAGTGTCACCATCGTTGCGATGAAGGCTGTCCGTTGCATTGTCGATCTCCGGGAACCCTTCTTGAACGAATTGTCACTAATACGACCCTAAGCAGCCAGTGACAGACCGCTGGAGTATTACATATTGTTTCAAGCGTAAGCAATCATTACTCGGACCTGCTGTCGCAGCCGATCTCTTCAAAACAATCGTTGAGATCCAAAGTGACAGCAGCTTTCTGTACGCGGCATTTGTGCAAAGGCGTGTGCAGGAGGCATGCATCTGCGGGTTCCTTTCTTGTACCAGTTTGCGTTGTGGTATGTGCAGGGGCGAAGGGCAAATGTATTCGAGCACCCGTTAAATCATGCTACCGACAGAAGGCAAGACACCCAACATGAGGCTGTCCAAGGCGGGGGGCCATCGCCACCAAAGAACTGAGTTGGTTGAGTGTCCAGAATGTAAAAAACAAAGGCGAAACGCGGTAACGCCTGGATGTGATCAACGTCTCATGAAGACGCATAATTGTGCTCGACTCGGCGAAGGGCTGCCGGGTAAACTTTCCATCAAGATAGTATGGATCCATCAAGGGTTATTCATGACAGACGGCATAGACGCAGCGCAACGTGAACAAC
>JAQWMC010000137.1 GCA_029246985.1 Pirellulales bacterium | reverse complement strand
TCGAACACAAGCTGAGAAAAGCGATCCGGCCACTCAAATTCATTTCCAATAAAGATACCCAAGCAGTATGGGTCATTTTTTGCCCACGCAGAATTTTCCAGTGCATTACATAGATCTTTGACGTAATCGTCTCGAAATGGTGAAGGCGTTTTCTTTCCTGTAAGCCACCAGATAGAAGCAAGAAGCGTATACGGTGTTTTTTTGTCTTGGCGGACTTCTGTACTGCTCCAGGCAGCAAGTGTGTTGAGTCCCCACATTTTCATCCGGTCATGAATGCCATTTCGACTGATTTCCTGCCAACGCTTTCCTAAGGACTCGACGGCGTTCAGAGCGGGGAAATTCACATAGTTTTTTCCACCTCGCGTCGGCATTGTAAGCCAGGAGTGCGGAGAGTCTTTGGTCGGCAGACGTTCAAAGTAGTTCTCCTTGAGGCGGGCTTGAGTCACTGGTGTCAGTGCTTCAGTACCAGCGATGCACGCACCTGCAGAAAAAAAGAGATAGCCTTCCGGATCCACAAACCACCATCGCTCATCAATCTTTTCTGTTCGAAAACGACCCGTAGCCTCAAGGTGAGGCCCATTTTTCCAGCCACCATAGTTGCTGATGTCATCTCGCTTGACCTTCGCTGCTGCAGCAAGTTCCAGAGGCAGTTCTTCTTTGAGTTGTTTCAGTGAGTGCAGTTTTCCCGGCCATTCGACAGCACGAACTTGTCCAAATCGGTCGAGGTAAGGCAGGGTGTGAAGGGTTTGCTCCCGCTCGGGCGTAGCTTCCCAGGCAGCGAAGAGTTCTGAAACCTCGATGTCGGCCTTGCCGCTGGATGAGTTAATCTCCAGAGCCATGCTCACAACGTCAGCAGGAAAAAACTTGCGCCAGTGGTGTCGGTGGCCATTTGGTTTTCCGAGTTGATCTTGGAAAACAGCTGGTCCGTCATAGTGAGGTTCTGTGGTCGGGAAGACGAATCCAATCGTTGTCTTTTCATCTTGAATAGCAACTGCAGAACCAACGCAGTGCCGACCCCACCCGAGAGGCTTGCTGTTGTTCAGTCGTGCCGAGATAGTGACGACGCCATGTTCCTTGTTGCAGACAGGTACTCCGAGCAGCCGATAGGACGATGCGTCCCACGCCGTAGTGTCTTTTGGTATGAAATGAAGTGTGAAAGGAGTGTTGCCTTGCACTCGCCATTTCCCCGTGCCAACAGCGTTAATACGAACATCGTCGGGCATGACGCCGGGCTTCATTGCAAAACTGTGTACGGGCGTAAAGAGTTCGGCTGAAGAAATCGAATCGGATGATACCGAGTGGTTGCCTGCTGCAGGTTTTCGAGTAACTCGTGTAGTTGGGGTGCTACGGTCGCTATCGAGAGTTCTGTTGAGACTACGTAGCATCGTTGCAATGCGAGATTTCTGCGACTCACTATCAATGAGGTCGTGTTCTTCCGCTACGTCTTTGTTCAGATTAAACAGATGCAGCGGCTTTCGGTCTTTTGTCGCAATTAACTTCCATTGATCTTCCCGGAACGCTTTTGCAAGTTTTTGCCCCCACCCGTCTCCATCATTCGCTTGCACTAGAAGTTCGTGCCGCAGGCGTGCAGGGCCTTGCTGAAGAAGGGCTGGTAAAAAAGACTGGCTATCGAGCCCTTGTTCGGTTTGAAGTGTTTGGCCTGTTAGCTCAGCAAGTGTTGCGAAAATATCCTGAAGGCCTACAAGTGCGGATGACGTTGCTGCTGGAGTAATAGTTGAGCCCCTTCGGGTTCCATTTCCCCAGTGAGCAATCAGTGGTACCCGATGGCCGCCCTCCCATATGGTGGCCTTGCTCCCCCGAAGCGGTGCGTTTGAGTTGTGTGCAAGTAGTTTGTGGCCTGGCTTTCCACGCGCAAGTCCACCGTTGTCACTTGTGAAAAGTATCAGTGTGTTTTCAAGAATTCTGTGTGCCTTGAGACGGGCGATAAGCATGCCAAGTTGAATGTCTGCTTCGAGAAGCATGTCGAGGTGAGCATCTCCTGCTGTTCCTCGCACGGCCTTCCCTGCCAACGTCTTGGGAGGGGTATGAGGAACATGACAGGATTCAGTGCAGTAGTGCATGAAAAAAGGCCTGTCAGTGCCTGCCTCCACGTGACGATCGATAAAGCCTGTCGCCTCACGAATAAGATTTGGGCCGGCGACAGATGAGTCCCACTGTTTCAAACCAAAACCGTTTGCTGGGATCACAGAATCTCCATACGTCCCCGGTTTCCATTCAATAAGGTCGTCAGGATTGCCGTCGAGCAAACCATTCCGAAAAGCAATGTAGGGAGGCCCCTGAATACCTTGGGGGAGACTGTAGCTAAAATCAAAACCGAGATCCGATGGTCCATCTTTCCATTTACGGCTGAAGTCGATGTCGCGGTAATCATATTTCCAGGAGACAGGTTTGTTGGTTGTCGTGCTGAAGACCGTGCCGCCGAGATGTACCTTTCCAAGGAATGCAGTACGGTACCCAGCAGTCTGCATGAGTTGGCCAAGTGTGGTCTGGCCGTCAAGAATCTGGGAACGCTGGTGAAACATCCATGTACCGTTTTCGAGACGACCACGCCATGGATAGTTTCCCGTCATTACGCTGTAGCGAGATGGAGCGCACACAGCGGATGGGCTGTGTGCATCTGTGAATCGCATGCCATGTGCAGACAGATTCTCAATGTTTGGGAGCGAGACCTTGCTCTCTGGGTTATACGCCCGAGAGTCTCCATACCCCATGTCATCCATAAAGAAAATGATGACATTCGGTTTTTCTTGAGCATGAGCGCATAACACTGTCGTGGCAGAAAAAAAGAAAAAAAGTGCGATGAGACGCATCGAATAAAGCCCCCGTGTAAAAATCAAAGATGTATGGCCTCACAGGGCTTCGGAAACGAGCCTAGGCAAGGAGATCATCAATCACATGCCCATGCACATTTGTGAGCCGTCTCTCGAGACCGTTGTGATAAAACGTCAGCCGTTCGTGGTCGAGTCCCATGAGATGGAGAAGTGTTGCGTTAAAGTCATAGACCGACGTTGGGTTGTCCGCCGCTTTGAAGCCAAATTCATCACTACTGCCATAGCTGGTAGCACGTTTCACACCTGCACCAGTAAGAAAGCATGTGAATGCATCCGGGTTATGGTCGCGTCCTGTCCCATTTGCCTGGAGAAAGGGCATTCGGCCAAACTCTGTCGCCCAGACAACAAGCGTGTGATCAAGCATTCCGCGCTCTCGCATATCTGCCAAGAGCGCGGCTGTCGGCTGATCCATAATTTCAGCCTGCATGGCATGAGTCTTGAGGATGTTCTGGTGAGAATCCCAGTTTGTAATGCCATTCCCGCCAGAAGGGTCACTTCCATTGAAGAGTTGTACAACGCGTACACCCTGTTCGAGGAGTCGTCGGGCAAGAATACAATTGCGAGCGTATGAGCCACGTAATTCACTCCCGCCTTCGACACCATAAGACGCGAGTGTTGCTGCGGATTCTCCAGCGAGATCCATAACGTCAGGAATGGACATTTGCATGCGACCGGCAAGTTCGTAACTTGCTATTCTTCCAGCGAGATCAGCATCCCCTGGATACTGCTCAAGATGGTGGGCGTTGAGTCGTTGAATGATGTCACGAGTTGTCGCATCATCTTTCCCTGTGAGTTGATCCGGACGATCAAGATTTTTTGGAGGACTTGTGGCACTGAAGTCGGTGCCCTGAAACGCTGCTGGCAGAAAACCATTTCCAAAGTTGTTTTTTCCACTGCGTGCGAGCCCGCGAGGATCATTAATTGCAACAAATGCGGGCAGGTTTTCATTCGCGGTGCCGAGTGCGTAGGTTGTCCATGCACCAAAAGATGGAAAGCCTTCCATTGTGAAGCCTGTGTTCATGAAGTTCTCACCTTGGGGGTGAGCGCTCGACTCGGTATGGAGGGAGTGAACGAAGCAGAGTTCGTCAGTCTGTTTGGCCAGATTGGGAAGAAGGTCAGAAACCATCTTCCCGGTTTCTCCACGTGGCCGGAATTTCCAGAAAGGCTTCGCTATGTTTCCAGTTGGTCCCTCAAATGTGACGTCTGGGATTCCAGGTGGTTTCTTGCCATGAAACTTTTCAAGGTCGGGCTTGTAATCAAAGGTGTCAACATGGCTGACAGCACCGGGACAATAGATAACGAGAACCTGTTTTGCAGGCATTGGGAAGTGTGGTGGCCGAGCTGCATACGGATCATTCGGGTCGATCTGTGGACGAATGGGAGCTTTTCCTCCTGCAGTACGGACAGTCTCAGCCAAAAGTCCATCGTCTTGGAGTATCTGCAGAAGCGCGAGGCTCGAAGTCGAAAGCCCCGCTGTTTTCAGAAACGTGCGGCGATCAAGAAGATGCCGGCCCTGTGGTAAAAGATGTTCTGCGTCATTCATGTTCACTTACTCCAGGAAAGTAAAAGCATTGGAGTTGAGGATCGCTCGACAGACGAGAAAGAGATCCTCTTTGGAGGTTATATTTTGCACGGCAGTCTTTTCTTGAGCAGTTGGGTGCCGAGCAAGAAGGAGTTCGAAACACCGGTCGAGTGCTTCTGGTAAATCATTTTCAGAATCTTTCATCGCGCGTTTTGCGATCAGTTCTGACTGCGATATGACAAACGGGCTGTTCATCAGATTGAGTGCTTGAAGCGGTGTTGTTGAGACCGGTCGCTTGGCCCGTACTTGGCCACAGTCAGGAAAATCAAAAGCCGTAAACATGCAGTCGTCGACTCGACGCATTCGTTCCTGGTAGATCATTCGCCGCCATGTGTCTTCACCGTAGTTGTCCAGAACCTCCCACTGCGCATAACGCTTTTTGATATTATGAATTCGGTAGCTCGGCCCGCCAAGGACTGGGTTCAGTGAGTCTGATGCAGTAAGGATCGCATCCCGAATAACCTCGGCCTCAAGACGCCGTGGTGGAAATCGCCAGAGGAGGCTGCTGGTTCCATCTTGAGCCAGAGCCTCTTCGTTGGGCTTGCTCTCTTGGGTAAATGCACGAGAGGTGACGAGTAGCTGGAGAATGTGCTTGACGGACCATGGCTCGACTGGGCGACCACCGACTGCCAGGACTGGTTCAGTAAATTCCGAAGCAAGCCAGTCAAGAAGTTCTGGGTGTGTCGGTTGGGCACCAGCGAAGCCGAAGTCACCGGTTGTGGTGACAATCCCTTGGCCAAAGACATGATGCCATATTCGATTGACCATGACCCGCGATGGGAGCGGGTTCGTCGGCTCTGTTAACCAGTCGGCAAAAGCTTTTCTTCGCGCCTGGCCAGATGCATTACTGTCAAGTTGCAGGTCACCAACAAGAACGAGGGGAGCTGCTGGCGGAACCTCATCTCGAGGGTTCTCGGGACTCCCACGATGGAATACATGTGTTGGTCCGGGCGATTTGAATCTTCCGACAAAACTCGGTCGAGGCCCTTCTGTATTGAATTGTGTAATCAAGCGTTGGAGCTTCTGTAATGCATCGGACCGAAAAGGAAACTGTTTGCTGACTTCCGAGTTGTTTTGAGAGTCGGCAACATGCTGCCATTCACCATCTGCAGTCTGTATTTCGATGCGGTATTTTGGAAAGTTAAAAGGCTTCAGGTCTGTCAGGTAGTCAGTGTCAAAGAAGTTCTCTCTGTTGGTACTCAAGCGAATGCGGTCAATTTCGGTTGGCTTCGTGAACTGAAACTCCAGCCAAGGGTTTCTTTTTTCACCCTGGGGAACACGTGCTGCCCATCGCTCAGTTCCATACTCACCATCATTGACTTTCCAGAGTTCGTTCCGAAGGACTTCCATGCCCGGTGCTGCGATTACAGTTGCACCACTTTCGGAACTGGCGACATTATCTTGAAGGTTGTGAAGGCCAAAAATTTCAAGCTCATCAAGCCCAACGTACTTGCTGAGAAAAGTAATTCGGACTGCGTTTGTCGTTGCGATTGGAAAATGGATTTCACCATAACCAGTCCAGTCTTCTTGCCATGCTCCAGCCTCTCGAAGCCGATACCGCTGCTCGGCGATCGCTTTATGGAGTTGCTGTGCGGCTTCACGACGAGGATGCTGTTCGTCGAGTTCCGGGTAGCGGCTTCCAAATTCAACATCTTGGAATACCGCAGAAAGTGAGTAGTAGTCACGAATTGTAATTGGATCAAATTTGTGATTGTGGCAGCGGGCACAGCCGATCGTCACACCGAGGGCAGAGGCACCAACAGTCTGAAGAATCTCGTCCATGCGATCTGCTCGTGCTTGCCGGCGAGCAGACGGTTCTTGGCCAACTGTTGCGACAGGAACATGCGGGCCAGAAACCAGATAGCCAGTGGCATCTCCGTGCCCAACCACATCACCAGCGATTTGCTCCGTAAGGAATTCGTTGTAGGGTTTGTCTTCGTTAAATGCTCTGATGACGTAATCGCGATAAATCCAGGCATTCTTTCGATACATGTTACTTTCGGATCCATTTGTCTCAGCCCAGCGGATCACGTCGAGCCAGTGCTGTGCCCATCGTTCACCAAAATGGGGTGATGCAAGGAGCTGCTCTATGAGTGTGACGTACGCACCGTCTGCATCTGTCTCACAGGCTTTTTCAAATCGATGAACGGCTTCGGGTGTGGGCGGAAGGCCGGTAAGCACGATTGATGCACGACGAATCAGGGTCGCTGGTTTTGCCGGCTTTGAGAAATGGAGAGATTTTCGACGGAGTTTACGAAGAAGGAAAGCATCGACTGGATTTTGCTCGTGCTCATCCGGTACGGACGGACGGCCGACTGACTGAAATGACCACGGCACTTCATCCGCAGTAAAGGCGACCTCATCATTCATTTGTCCAGGCCACTTGGCGCCTTCAGCAATCCACTGTCGTAACAAATCGATTTGCTGTTCGGGTAGTTTGTCTTCGTCGGGTGGCATCGCCATGTCTGGGTCGCGGTGTTCGACGACTTCCATGAGATAGCTTTTCTCGGGATGTCCCGGAACAAGTGTTGGAAGGCCATAGTCGCCACCTCTGAGCATCAGTGCTCGTCGGTCGAGCCGAAGGCCCGACTCCTGCTCGTCTTCTCCGTGGCAGTGCCAGCAATTTTCTTCGAGAATGGGCCGGATGTTTTCTTCAAAGCCAATAGCTGCTTCTGTACGCACAGCATGGAGGCAAAATAGTACCAAGCAGCACAGGAGTATTTGCGACGACGAATAGAAGTTGTGACACGCTTGTGCGAATCGGGTTACGTTCATAGCAACTGGCTCAAAGGGTATTTACGAAGAACTAATTCATTCTAGACCAGTACGGCCAGCATGTTTTATTAGGGCGTTTGTGATGCGGGCGCAGCAGCTTTTTTGTGTGCTTGGAGTTCTGGCCAGCTAAGGGTTCCGTCTTTGTTGGTGTCTGCATCAGGATTCTTTTTGAAATAAAGATTTTTCCAATCTTCATTACTTTTTGGTTCAGGTTTCCCTGGAGACTTCCATTGAGGCTGGGGGGGCACATCGCCTTCTTTCGGAAGCCGTGACGCAAGCACGTGTCGGAAGCGGTTTACCTCGTGGCTGTGTTGTGCTTCAGTAGCAAGGTTTTTCCATTCGTTCGGGTCAGATGTAGTGTTGTAGAGTTCTTCTTTTCCGTTTTCGTAGCGAATGTATCGCCAATCATTACTACGAAGTGAATAGCTCTCTTCGTGTGGGTTATATTTCATTCGCCACTTGTACAGTGCGGTGAGTGCTTCATCTGGGCCAGTCCATGTGCCCTGAGCCGGGTCTTCTAGCAATGGTCGAAAGCTGTGCCCATCAAGCGGACGACCTTTTTCATTTTTCATCGTATCGCCCTCAAGGTGACAAAGATCACTGAGAGTGGGATAGATGTCGACGAGTGACACAGGTTGGCTGCACGTTGTGTTGGCGGGTGCGATTCCTGGTGCTCGTACAATGAGTGGAATTCGGGTGCTCTCCTGCCAGAGTGAATTTTTATAGAGATAGTCTTTTTCACCCATTCCCCATCCATGGTCACTCGTCAGGACGATTATTGTGTTGTCCTTGAGTTCTGTACTATCGATCACATCCAGAATCCGACCAACCTGCTCATCAACGGACGCAATACTGGCAAGGTAGGCCTGGATAAAATGTCGAAGCGCTTCGTCACGCGAGTCGTATGATTCCACCAGTCTTCGGAAGAGTTTGCCTCCCATGTCTTCGGTGCGTTCAGAGTTTGGTTCTTTGCCTTCGGGAAGCCCTCGGATCGTTTTCGCAAATGTGTCGTCGATGTCACCGTCAAGTATCTCAGGGAGCGAGATTTCATCCACTGGGAACATGTCAAAAAATCGTTGCGGAACAATAAGTGGAGTATGAGGCCGGATAAAACCAATGCCCATGAAAAACGGCTTGCGGTTTCTTGCTTTTGTTGCGGCGAGTCCCTGAAGTTGTTCAACGGCCCAGTCCCCATTTTTTTCATCCGGTGTCGGATCGTTTTCACCTGAAGGATGAATCATTAGTTTGTCTACCGATTGCCA
>JAQWMC010000129.1 GCA_029246985.1 Pirellulales bacterium | reverse complement strand
TATTTGTTCCGTGCTGTTTCATTTTTCATATCTTTCAGCTGATCTTCAGTTTCCAGCACGTAGACGTCGTCAGATTCGGCACCAAGATCTTCTGTCCGTCTGATCCATTCGTTGAGCAACTCGCGATGAAGAACCAGCTCGTCCGCATACTTTCTGTTTTCGGCCAGATTGTGAATCTGCCACCTATCTTGCTGGTACAAATAAAGTTCTTCCACAGGACGGCACGGTGAGAACAAGAGCTTCTCTCCGAGCTTGCCGATCCCTTCATTTGCATGAAGTTCTCGGAGCCGCTGAATGATCAACTTGCTGTCTTTATAATTGCTTGGCATGAGATGCGGACGACTTGGAAAAAAATTCTTTATATAAAGATAGTTTTCACTACGCACTGATCGAATTCGATCAACTGCCTCTCCGCACCTATCTCGTGCAGCAAAAACCGCATGCTTGGGATGAAAATCTTTTGCAAGAATATTCTGGCCCTGCATCCAGCCCGGAACGCTGATGCCTGCTGCCGCAAGAGACAACGCCGCAACATCGATATGCTCGACCAAGTCAGTTCGAACACGCCCTGCCTGAACGTTTGGGCCGCGAATCACAAGAGGTACATGCGTTCCTTCGTCGTATAAAAACTGCTTACCACGGGCATGACTTAACCCATGGTCAGTGAAGAAAACAATCAGCGTATTTTCAAGCAACTCCTCTTTTTCAAGCCGCTCTAGCACACGCCCGACGTGATAGTCCGTCACGCGAACTGAATCAAGATACAACGCCCAATCTTGCAAGAGAATGCGATCCGCGGGGTAGTACGGCGGCAACAGAACATCACCATAATCTGTAGCCTCTCCCACTACGTTGTTTACCTGCTGTCCAAAAGCGGCATACGCTGCGGCCGAAGCCCCTCGAAGCTTCCCTCCGTGCAACTGCACCTGCATGAAAAAAGGCTGTTCTGCGCGACGTCCGGACCAATCATTGGCATCGTACATCGTAGGCTTCCAATCAAAGTTGTAGTCGGTCTTGCCTATTCTTCCACGAGAACGATCCGTGAACGGCTGGCTTCGGTAATCAAGGTCGAGTAAACCACTCCCAATACACGTGTAATACCCAGCCTCTTGAAAAAGTTCCGGCACTGGCTTCACACCCGTAGGCAGAGAAATACGATGCTCTCCTCGGCCACTGCGATGGTGGTGCGTGCCTGTTGCTGTTTGATACATCCCAGTGATCAGAGCAGACCGAAAAGTTGAGCATACGGGTGACGTGGCATACGCACGCGTGAAGCGCACACCTTCCGCTGCTAGGCGATCCACATGTGGTGTCTGAATGGCTGTCTCGCCATAACATGAGAAATTCGGTGACATGTCATCGACTACGATCCAGAGCACATTTGGACGGTCTGCTGCTTCAGCGTGGGAGAGAACAACTAACGACAAAAAGCAAGCAACGAGAGTCAACTGAAGACGAATAACCAGCATCATTTTGAGTATTTACCTTTCGGCTCAAGCCCTTCGCGCTAGAGCGAAGTCACCTGGCTCTCTGATTGCCTTTACTCTACACGAGTCAGTAACAGCAAACGAAAATCCATTACCGTGTCACCGGGGATCTTCTTCGCTCGAAGCATCAAAGTGCCCTCACCTTCCTCAAGCTGTATTTCACCAAGAGTCATTCTTTTAAAATCCTTGACATACGACTCCATTCGCTTGAATCGGTCATTTTCCATTCCGGTCAGCGGTGGATCATGAGGAACAGTTATTTCTCCGGTGAGCGAACTGTCTCCAAAGACCAGCTCAACGATGGACCCGACATCCTCTTTGGGACAGGTGTAAAAAATTTCAGCACGGTAAGTTCCAGCAGCACCAACCTCACATTCCCATGAAATAAAGTCGTCTACCGTTGTCCAATTTTCGAAAAAAGAATCATTTGGAAATCGGTTCGATCTCTCGATATTGCCATGCCCGACGCCATCACGAGCCGGAACCTGTGTCAAACGCGCGCCCTCATACCCAACGACAAACGGCCGCCTGTCGAATGGCTTGCCATACTCTGAAAGCATTTGCTGGCGAAAGCCATCCGCTTTTTCTTGAAGAGCTGCTGCCAGCTCTGGCTGTGAGTCATTGAGCAGAACCTGCTGCCCCGGATCCTTATCCATGTCATAGAGCTGCCCCTCGTAGTCAAGGCGAAATCCTTGCGTCCTGACAGACACCTTATTCTTCCAATGATGGACGAGCGTCCTCTCCGGCCAGGTTGTCTTTCTGTTAAGCAAAAGTGGCGCAACACTCAGGCCATCTATCGGTTTCGTGCCGACAACCTCAACATCTGCCAACTCTGCAAGAGTTGGCAGCAGATCCATCGCTGAGCATATCTGGGTCACAACAGTGCCCGCTGCAATTACCCCGGGCCAACAAATAACCAAAGGAGACCTGACGCCCCCTTCGTCGGTGGATCCCTTACGCCCACGCAAGCCATCATTCCACCGTGAACCGTTTGGGCCGTTGTCACTGAAGTACACAACGATCGTATCCTTCTCTATGTTTTGCTCTCTGAGCTTGGAGAGAAGTCGGCCTACGTTCCAATCAATGTTCTCACACATTGCGAGTGCGGCTCGCGTGTGATCAATTTTCTCATTTCTCTTTTTCGGATGTTCTTGAGTGAGCTCTTTGTTTTTAAACTTATTCCACCACCTATCTGGCACCTGCATTGGTGAATGCGGCGTGTTATATGGCAGATAAATAAAAAATGGACTTGTGTGCTTGCCTTCGATAAATCTGATAGCACGATTCGTGAGATCATCCGCTAGGTATCCATCTCCTTGGACAAGCTGCCCATTGTGCTCGAGCATCGGACTGAAGTAGTTCCCCCAGTGGCCTGAACAGAAACCGTAGAACTCGTCAAACCCTCGTGCATTGGGATGATACGGATGCTGCATTCCGCTATGCCACTTGCCAAACGCCCCAGTTCGGTATCCTGAGTTTCTGAAAACCTCACCGATCATCATCTCATCGGCATTCACGCGTTCACCACCTTCAGAAGTGGAATACACACCACAGCGAACGTGATGCCTCCCCGTTAAAAACTCTGCACGCGTCGGAGAACAGACTGGACTGACATAAAAGTGCTGAAACCTCGCCCCATCACGTGCTAATTGATCGATATGAGGTGTCTCGATGGACACATTTCCGTGAAGGCTTAGGTCCCCCCACCCCTGATCATCTGTAAGAATCACAATGACATTTGGCTGGTCTGCTCCCGCCACCTCGTGACATACACATAGAAGCAATACAAAAAAAACTGCCTTTAAACGAGACATTTTGTGCCCTTCATTCAGATTACTTTTCTAGCCATGGCTGTGTGAAAGCTCCGTCGATTGGCTGCTCTTTCCCATGTGCCGAATGGCCGTTTGCTTACAAAAAACGGGTGACACGTAAACGTGCCACCCGTTTCTTATTCATCAATAGTTCGTCGACGACTCATAGTCGTAACTCTGACTAAACTTCGACCATTGCCTTCAGGTTCTTCAGAGCGCGAACACGAACCTTCACACTAGCTGGCTTGGCAGGACGATCCTGCAACTCGCCTGTGAAAGGATTCTTCACATTCTTCTGAGCCGGACGAGCTGGAACCGCGCGTCGTTCAATCTTGACCAAGCCAGGAATTGAGAAGACACCAATGCCGCTTTTGCGGAGTGCCTTACCGATTTCTTCGGTCAACGATTCGACGACTGCAACGACGTCCTTCTTCGGCAAACCTGTGGTTTCTGAGATCGCACGCATGATCTCAGTCTTTGTCATTGGCTTACTTCCAGTCTTTTTCGCCATTATCGTTCGTGCCTCCCGTATGAGAAAAGTTTTGTGCGGCAATAACTCCGACCGCATTTCGGTGCTCGACCGAAAACGGCCGCTTGCGGCGTCGATTAGAGGCATTACCCGTAAAAATGCAAGGGAAAACAGTGTTTTTTTATCTGACAGCCCAAAATTACCGCCAGTTTTTCGACCTTGGAAGGCCTAAAACCCCTCAAAAATGGTACTTTTGAGCTCTCATCCCAATTTTTCGGCCTTTGATTAATTCTGAACGACGAGCTCTCAGGTCAGCAAACCGGACACAAACGTAACGCTCTGTAATAATGTTTTCAGGAGATGGCGGCCGAAACACAGACGATCAACTGTGGAATGCACTCAAGAAAGACAGAGACGGAGTTATGGCACCCTCACAATTTAACACCGTGGCTGCTCAGCGATTCCGTCACCTTTCCTCGCACAGTTTGTGGGTATTCCTCCTCATTGCCTGCACGTTCTTTGTTGGTGCAATACGCAGTCCTAATCTCTTGCATTATCTACACGACGGCATGTTTTCTCTCGTACGAGCTGAGGATCCCTCACAAGCTTCGCCAGAAGAAGAGACGGTGAGCAATGGCGTTTATCTACCAAGTGAGCGACTTCGTGAACGTCAGTTCGATCAGGCCCAACGACTGATAACTGGAGGCCGGATGGCCGATGCTACGGCACTACTCGATGAAATGCTGACAGTCGAACAGGATGTTTTCTTGGAGGCTGGGAACGCGAACGACCAGACCTGCCGAAGCATGAAAGCACTTGTAGCAGAGATTATCGGCACGCTTCCCGAAGCAGGAGCTGAGGCATATCAACTTCAGTTTAGAACCCGTGCAGATCGCGCCCTTCAGGCAGCTCTTAATGAAAATGATAACGAGGGAATCATTGCCGTTGCCCGTAGATGGTTTCATACGCAAGCTGGGCACCGTGCAGCAATTCTGACTGCAGCACGCCTCCTTGAGTCTGGGCAACCACTCGCAGCGGAAGCATGGCTGGAGCGAATCGCTTCCAGCCCCATGACCAACCTCCCAGACAACCTTTTACCAACGTTCAGGCTCATGCAGGCTGCAACAAGCATTGCAATCGATCCAAGCAAAAAAATAAAAGCGAAGGAGTTACTTGATGACGTTGATGCACCGACCCGACTCGGTGGAGAGCCAATTCCTGAAAAGAACCTCTTGCGCGACCAACTCCTCATGAACAAATTGAGGATAGCGACATCTCGCCCAGGGTCTCCTACAAACCTTGCAGCCGAAAACTGGGAAATGAGTCGAGGCACACCTGACCGCAATTCCGTCCGTCCCTGCGATCGACCACTTTTGGTACCACGGTTTCGCGTTCCTCTTACGCTCCACCCACAGGAGAAACAGCTACTCTCAAAAAGAAGAGAACTCCTTGCCGAGCAAGGATCACCAGTTCTTCCATCCGGCACACCTCTGGCCGTTGGGAATTCGCTGCTTGTTCAATCACGGGCGGGTGTCATGGCCATCGACTTCGAGTCAGGAAAACGATTATGGATAGAAGGGAAGCTAGCGACCTCGGCCATCACGGACCGTACGCAGCAGGAGTTTGAAGAACGAGGCACTCATCCACTCGACGCTTTGTTTTATGACACAACCTCTTCAACTCTCTCAAGTGATGGAGAACTCGTTTTTGCTGTTGAGCGAGACTCCTCACCAATCTCGCGACAACGACTACGACAACCTGGTGGTTTACGTACTACTGAGGGCGGCAACAGCCTTGTCGCATACGACATCTCGAAGAACGGGCAACTCCGCTGGCAACTCCCACGAGCTGACAAGCAAGTATCGAAAGAGCAACCAGGCTCACGCTGGTTTTTAGGAAGCCCTTTACCACTCGGCAATGAGCTCTTTGTTCTTGTCGAAGAACGACAGCAAATACGACTCGACGTATTGTCATCAGCGACTGGTGAAACAATTTGGTCACAGCCACTTGCTGAGGTTGATGTCGAATACGACATCAATAACCGAGATGATCGGAAGCAGCTTGGGCTCTCACCCACCTTTGCTGAAGGTATTCTGGTGTGTCCAACCGGCGCTGGTGCGGTCATAGCAGTTGATCTGGCGGCTCGTACACTTCTCTGGGCATACCGATTTACTATTCCAAAACCAGACGATGTACGACGTTTAGCAAATGGTATTCAGTTGAGATTTCAGGTTTTGGCAGGCAACATGGCTGGCATGCAAATGAAATCTTCGGCAAAAGGGAACACTAACGGGGGCAAGTGGGTCGATACACACCCCATCATCGCCGGGGACAGAGTACTGCTCACGCCAGCCGGCTCAGAATTTCTGCATTGCGTCAATGTCCGCACTGGCAAACTACTGTGGCGATCGCCACGGGCTGATTTTATCACGGTCGCTGGGATCACAAATCGCATGGTCATCCTGCTGGGGCAAAAGACCGCAGCAGCAGTCTCGCTCGATGACGGCAAGATTGCCTGGAAACAAACAATCGGACTCAATGATGAATTGGTTTGTGGCCGAGGGATTCTTTCTGGAAACCGGCTCTATGTCCCAATCGACACTCCCGCAGTTGCTGAGATCGATACATCGAACGGCAAGGTAGTGGGGACATCTCTTGGCCGGGGCTCCGCTCTTCCCGGCAACCTTATCTCATACCGTGGTGAAGTGATTTCCCAGGGATTAGATTCTCTTGATGTGTACCACCAGACTGCAGATCTTGAACGCAGTATTGAAACCGCTCTGCAGGAAAGTCCAAATGATCCATGGGCTGTCAACTGGCGAGGTGAACTCAGGCTTGACGAAGGCAATACAACTGAAGGCCTGAAAGACATCCGACGCATTCACGGTAGTGAGGGACCACGACCTTCGGCTTCTACGTTGAGTCAGGCGATTCAGTTTGCTTTGAAAAATGACTTTTCAGCTGCTGCCGACTTTTGGCCTGAGGGTGTTGAAATTGCACCGTCTCAACAGACGGCTGAAACCATTCGTCAGCTTGCCGCAGAGGGTTTTCTTCAAGCACACGAACCCATGAAAGCTTGGGAAGTCTGCCAAGACTACCTTCGATCATCGACATCTTCATCACAACCAGATGACGAAACGTTAATACGCGACCCCGTAGACACGTCACTCTGGATCGCATCAAGCCGCTGGTTCCAAAGAAAACTGAACCAAATCATTGAAACTCCATTATCTGAAAAAATACAGCAGATAATTAACGAGGATGAAAAAAATGAGTTTCAAAAAGTGACATCTATCCCAAGCCCCTCAGCTCGACGCGATGCGCTCGATGTTTTTATAGATCGATTCGCCAACCGTAAGTTTGCAGCCATGGCCACAAGTAGCCTTCGAGTAACACTTCAGGAGGAACTCTCAGACCTAACAGGTATCGCCCGACAAAACATCCTCCTTCAACTTCAGCTTCTTACCCCAAACAACATCGATCAACAAAAGCTTTCACAAAGTACATTAAGACAACTTGATGCCACTAAAAGCTTCGTGCGCGACAACTGGCCGCTCGGACAGGTTGATGTCACGCAAAGTCAAGAAGCAGCGGAGGTAGGGGATGTCCTCAATAAATCGACACAAATCAGGCTCATTCATTCCAAGAATTCTGGCTTTCCTCACGCAACTCTGGAACATACCGGACGAAGCATTATCCTTCGTGACCAATTTGGTGCGGCGATTGGAGACGCTATCTCGATTGATCTAGAGGGGGCAAAGCACCCCCACCTTACGAATTATTTTCGTCTCCGTTCACACTCTGCTTTCCTCATAAGCCGCATTCTTCTTCTTCAAACCAACCACTCTCTTACAGCTTTTGAAATTTGTGAACCAGCTGATGGTGAACACCGACTTCTCTGGGCAACAACTGACGACCATATTATTCATCCAAGACAAAACTTCACGAGCCAGACGAGCACCTCAC
>JAQWMC010000118.1 GCA_029246985.1 Pirellulales bacterium | reverse complement strand
TTGAGTGCGTTGTGGTTCAGCAAGTGTACTAGCCGCCGTTTCCCATGAAACTGAAGTGGCATTCTTTGCATACTCTGCTAGGGAAACCTGTTTTTCAGTCCTGTTCTCAGGGGGTGTTTGCAAGGCCTCCTGTTGCTCTGGTGAGAGTGATAGCACGCGAAGTGACTGGATCATGTCACGGGCTTCACCAAGCATGCCTTGAAGCTTTTCTTCAAGTTGCACAATCCGTATTTTTTCTGCATCAAGGATCCAGAGAGGTAGTGCTTTGCCGTGGATATTCACAAAGCTAGTGGCCAATACCTTTCCTTCTTTTTGAACGGCTTCCCATGCAGCCTGTGTTCTAGGGCTAAAGTCTCGATTGTTCTCAAGTGTGTTCACTTTTCGCAATGCAGTCAGCATCGGCTGTGCTGCATCGATTAGAGCAACGCCTTTTGTTTCCGAATCAAACCTGCTTGTAGATGCGAAGCCAGCGATAGACCGCTTCATCAATGATTTGCTCGCTGAAGCAGTAGAAAGTACAGTGCTTGGCATCTGCGCAAATGCATAGAGAAGCCCTGTGATTACCATACAAATACCAAGTATTACTTCCTCGGTGAAAAGAACGCGGCTTGGATGCACAAGTTCCTCAGTAACATTTTGGAGATTGTGTTCTGCCTGAGGTGTTGGATTTTTTCGACTACCCAACCGAGATGTTGCAAAAAACATGTCAGGGACCCTTTCTGCTGGTATGAATCGCAGTGCGTAAAGACGACGTGCTTCACTTGAGAAGCATGGTCAGATTTACCCACTACTTTTCTATTAACTTGATGACATGCCCCTGACTGCCGCCACCGAGTTCGTCTGATGAAAGATATGCAGGCGAGCAAATTTCCAGACAATAGAAATTTGAAAAGAGAGTTGGAAACGCCAAGAATTTTCAGAAAAGTCCGAGCAAAAGTAACAATTGCGTTCTTCAGCGTCACAGGTGTTTCAGGTCAGACACTTGGGGAATAGTGTCTTTTTCTTGGCTTGGAAAGGCAAAAGGTCGAGAATTATTGGGCAATGCGACATTCCTCCAATTCTCACGTTCCTGCCGGTTCATCCTTCGGTGTCTGTAGAAGGTCATCATGGAGTTCTCTCTTTGGAAGCACGGATTTTTTCTTAAGTTCTGCGTGGTAAGCACGAACGGCCTCGTCCGGCGATAGCTCATCGTCGGTAACGGCTCGAAGAAATCGGACAAAAGAGCGTTGGTCTTCAGCCGAATTTATTTTTCTTCCGAAAATAGCAGCACGTGCACCATATTTTTTTGCATTTGCTGCCAGAGTGAATGCATCGTATGTTGTTCCTGAACTACCTCCCAGAACTCCAATGATAAGGCTTTTGTCGTAGGCTGCGAGCTGTTCCATGACAGCAGGTCGGAGGTAAGGAATTTTCAGAAAAAGAGGCCTGTTTTTATGTGGGATGCCCGCGAGACAGCGAGTAGCTTGATCCGCAATGAAGCGATCGAGGTCTGGAATCTGGCTACGACTTTCATGACAGTTTGGATAAAAAATTTCAAGAAAGTGTTTGAATTTGCTCTGTTCGGCATCGAGTCGAAAATTCTTATATGCATTAAGAATTGGCTGGTCGACGGTGGCTTGATCATTCAGTGTCAGGGAGAATAGTCCAAGATTCACACCTGGGACAGTATCCGATTTGGTGGCTTTCGTTTCTTCTTCCACAGGATTCCAGCCATACTGAGCTTCTTTGATCGTACAGGTTGAAAAAGGTAGTGGGGGTTGTGTTGAATAACTACCGGTACCAGCAGATAGCCAGATGTCTGTCGTGTCATTCATACGGACTGCTGGAGTAACGGAAGACGACTTGAATATCTGCCAGTCGATTGTCAGTTGTGCATTGGTGCTTGCACTCATCAGCATGATGTCAATGTGCCCATCTTCAACAATGCCGCAAATTTGTTCTCGGTAGAATTCCATCGTCCGGAAGACTTTATCTTCAGCAGCGTGATCCGACAGTGTGCCTGGTGCTGCCAAACCAAAAGCCATGTCTGCATCTTTGGCATCGACCAAAATGAAATCACGGCATGATGGGTTGGTAAGAATGCGGGCTATTTTTGCATCGAGAGATTTTTGTGGCGTGTCCATGGTGTTGTATATGAATAAATCAAATAAGGTTTATTCCTACGATCTTGTTTATTCGTATTTGGCAAGAACACTCTTTGTGGATGTGGTGTTTGCCAAAAAAGAGGGGTTTTGTTTTTAAGAATGCCCTTCTTGTAACATAACCTATTTGTGAAAAAGAGTTTTTTTGAGGTATCTTTTTGGCTCGTCGGGGAGTCGCTCCTTTTTTATTTTGAGACGGAACGACAGGAACGTATTCAGCCCGTGAAGTTTGTAAAAAGGAACATCATGGACAAAAAGTTTGATTGCCTTGTCTGCGGCACTACGGTTGTAGATGTAATTGTGAAGCCAGTGCCTCTTGAGGAGCCAGTTGGAAAGGGGGTTTTGCTTCATGTTGGGCCACTTGCCGTCACAACAGGTGGTCTTGTCTGTAATACAGGCATAGCTATGCAAAGGTTAGGTTTGAAAGTGTCAGCGGCAGGTTTTGTAGGGCATGATATCTGGGGAGAATTTATTTCCAGCACGTTATTGCGTGAAGGTGTTGATACTGCTGGATTATTTAGTCTGAAATCCACTGCAACGAGTAGTACAGCGGTTCTTGTTGACGTCTCTGGTGAACGAACCTTTGCCCATCACGTTGGTAGTTGTGCCGAACTAAAATCGAAATTCATATACGACAACATCAGTCTTTTTTCGAAGAGTCAATATGCTTTGATTGGTTATGTCGGGCTTTTGCCGGGACTCGAGTCGGAGCTTTGTGACGTTCTGCGGGAAATCCGTAGTACGGGTTGTCGTGTGGCAATCGAAACAGCAGGAGAGGGTGGAAGTTTTGAGCATGTTGCATCTGCTTTGCCGTACATCGACTGTTTTGTGCCAAGCCTTCATGAGGCGCAAAGCCAGACGGGTTTAGAAGATCCTCGGAGAATCATACAATTCTATCGGTCCATGGGGGCAAAGAGACTGATTGGTGTTAAAATGGGTTCGGCAGGCGCTATGCTAAGTCCCGTGCAGGGCGAATGTATACAGATTCCCTGTATAAACGCACCCGGGCCGGTCGTTGATACAACGGGCGCTGGGGACTCGTGGCTCGCTGGTTTTTTAGCAGGCATTCTTCGTGGGCAAAATGTGTACCAGTCAGCCCTGCTAGGGGCTGCTGCAGCAGCGTGCTGCGTTACCGGGCTTGGCGCAACGGAAGGCTTGCGAGGCTTCGATCAAATACAAAAATTGATCAAGGATGTCTCGACGTAACGAAAATAAAGTGACGCTTGCTCTACTCGTCAATTTCTAATGATAACGTTGAGCCAATACGGTAGAGATTAGATTTCGTGCGGACAAGTAGATCGTCACCAAAAACACCCGGTGATGCCATGCACCCATCATCAAGTTTGTTCTCAGATAAGATTTCAAAGGATTGTGGATTGGCTTTGAATACAATGCAGGTGCCGTCTTCATCACACGCATAGAGCCGTCCATCAGACTCAACGAGTGAAGCAGAATATCGTCCACTTTGTCGTTCGCTCCACCGAACTTTTCCAGTTTCAATATCGATGCAACTGAAAATGCCTGTATCACTCACCATGTAAAGTTGGTCAGCCACGACAGATTGGCTTGGTCGAGTTGGAGCAGATTTACCAAACTTCCAAACTACATTTTTATCTGTGATGTCACCCACTCCATCAGGTCGAACTGCCAGTAATCGATCACCTTGAGCGGTGCAAAGAATTATAAGTCCGTGGCTATAAAGAGGACGGGCTGCTGCATTGAATCCGCCGTGGTAAACTGTCCAAATTTCCTGGCCATTGTCTGGGTCATAAGCAACAGTAGCTACTGCTGCTGGGCTCACAAGTTGTGTTCGATTGTCGTGATTTATAACAGTAGGAGTGCAATAGGCTTTTTTAAAGTCACCATCATCAGATCCATAATGAATGGACCGATCTGTACGCCATATCGTTTCCCCTGTTTTCGCATCGAGACCGACAACGTATTGCTGGTCGAATCCATCGAAAGTCAAAAATATTTTATTTGCGAAAAAAATTGGAGATGACCCCGGGCCCCTATGATGATCACAAGGAAGGTCCTGGCGGGTCCATACGATTGCTTCAGTCTCTGTGTCGATACAGGCAGTCCCAGCACTGCCGTAATGGACAAAAAGACGGCCGTTGGCAACAACGGGGGTTGGGCTCGCATAGCTGTTAAACGGGTGGCAAAACATCGGTTCCTCAATTTCAAAAACCGTAATGTCTTTACGTATAATGCCCGTTTTTGCATTCACTGCGAGTAAGGAAAGTCGTCGCCCGTCTTCTGTGGCGTTGGAGAGCCATATCGTATTGCCTGAAACAACCGGACTAGACCATGCTTTCCCCGGGATGGGTGTTTTCCAGCGGATATTTCCGGTTTCATTCCATTGGACGGGCAGGTTTGGCGAATGTGATTTGCCGTCAGCCGTCGGTCCACGAAACTGATTCCAGGAATATTTCGTCAGTTCAGTTGCGAAAGCCTTTCCGCCAATAAGCTTTTCAGCAAAAGGAAAAATAGAAAGCAGGCTTGCGATGAAGAGTAGCAAATGTTTCGGATGCATGTGTGATGTTACCGTAGGTTTGAGGCGGCACGTTTTTGTCAACGAGATGGTTTTGGGCTCGGAATCGAGTCAGTTGAAATGTCATGATGGCTGCCATCGAACTGATTTTCGAGAAAAAACCGAATCCGTTTGTTGAGTTCGCTAAGTTGGGGGCGACCATGACCGCCATTCTCAATCGGGATAAGTCGTGCTAATACGCCAGCTTCCTGAAGTGATTTATTGAGTTGGACAGACTGTTCAAAAGGTACAAGCGAGTCATTCGTTCCGTGGATGGTCAGAAAAGGTGGATCATCCTTTGAGACATATGTAATGGGTGACGCCACTCGTGCAATTTTCTTGTTTTCTGGAACTGGTCCACCAAGCAGGAGTGATTCTGGTGAGTCTGGGTTGTTGTGCCAACCACCCATTGAAGTTAAGTCGCTCGGCCCAAAGAAGTTGATGACACCGTCGACTCTGCTGCTTTTGTCACTCCAATTTCCAAGGTTACCTTCGAGGCCTGCAACATCACCAGACGTTCCGAGCATGGCGACGAGATGTCCTCCAGCAGACGATCCGGCTACTACTATTTTTTTTGAATCAGCGCCGTACTTTTCAGCGTTCGCTCGAAGCCAGCGTATGGCGGCTTTGCAATCATGTATTTGGGCTGGCCAGATGGCCTCTCCTGTAAGCCGATAGCCGATTGAGGCACCGATGTACTTCCCCGTCTGAACAATCGGCCCGATAAAACTGAGGCCACTGCGACGACTCCCATTTTTCCATCCACCTCCATGAATAAACGCAACAATTGGTAGAGGTTTATCATCCAGTCGTTTGCGCGGAAGGAAAAGATCGATCTGTTGCCGAGGGTTATCAGTGTCTGCATACGGAACGTTTTCAATGATCTTTAAAGACCGATTTTTTCTTTTCGAGTTAGGCCTTACGTTCGGTTGGTCTCGATTCGTTAAACCGTCTGCAGACTGTCCGAGGTTGGCATCTGCAAAAACCAATTGAGAAATACAGATTATGAAAAGAAGGGAAACTTTTCTCAGTTGCGGGGAATTCATGTTGATGCCTCCTTGGGAATTGGCGGCTGTGTTTGTTTGAGCTTCTAGTCCATCCTTTTTACTTTGAAGCTCCGGAATTCAACCGGGTCATTATGTCCAGCAAAACCAATAAACCCTTTTTTCCGAGAAAGTCCCCCGGGGACATGATCCATTTTGCTTCGATCCAACCTGTCGAGTTGAACGTCGAGAATGCATGTCCCATTAAGCGTAACAGTTAGTTTCTGGTCACGAATAATGATTTCTTCAAAATTCCATTCACCAGCAGGCCGTAAGTAGCCTTGCTTCGCGCCAACACAAAAATAAAGGCTGCCGTGATGCTGGTAGTCTTTGAGCCTCGGCTTGCCCGCAGAAGCTAGTCTCGCGTTATAGCCGTCATCATCAATGATCTGAATTTCCATGCCGTCATGGGCGCTGTGGCCGCCTTC
>JAQWMC010000102.1 GCA_029246985.1 Pirellulales bacterium | reverse complement strand
CGAACCGAGTTCATGAAGTATTTTCTTCGCGCCCTTCGTGATGCTTCAAAAAGCTGGCCACTGCTCCTTGCGGCATTTCTTTGTTCTGCTGGTGTAGCAGGACTGTGGGGTGCAAACATCGCAGCACTCTTTCCAATCATCGAAGTCACCCTTAACGGAGAATCTCTTCAAGATTGGAATCAAGAAAGAATAGAAACAGCTGAATCAAAACTGGCAAATCACGAACAGGAAATTGATCAACTACGTGAGCGATTAGCTGGTGGTGGGAGAACAGAAGCAGAGCAGCAAACGATTCAGAACGAGATAGACACACTCACGCTCGAGGATAAAGGCCAACGAGCAATTCTCTCTTCGGCTCAAGCAATCCATCCATGGCTCGAGAGCTATATTCCGCGAGATCCTTTTCAGACTGTACTTCTTGTGGTTGTCCTGATCGTCATAAGTACTTTCGTGAAACACTGCTTGCTCCTTACTGGCACAATGCTTGTTAGTTTCGTTGCGATGGGAATATCGAGAGACCTCAGAGTTAAAATATTTAACAAGGCTCTTGAATTGGATCGCACACAATTCATGAAGAATGGTTCCGCTGGCTTTATGGCTCAAGTCACCCACACAGCCGATATGCTATCGGGTGGTATTACGACTACGTTTGGTGGTGCAATTACCGAACCTCTGAAAATCATTGCATGCCTGGGTGGAGCTTTCTGCATTTCATGGCAACTAACGCTCGCGTGCCTCACAATGGCACCAGTCGTCGGGTTTTTAATGGTCTGGCTCAACCGAAAAATGCGCAGTGCTTCGAAGGGCATTCTTGCTCAAGCACTCGGTTTTCATCACGTGATGCTTGAAGCACTTAATAACGTGCTCACTGTTCAGGCCTATACAATGGAATCTTTTGAGCGAGATCGGTTTCGCGACAGCACGAACCATATGATGAAAATTGGACTGCGTCACAACTTTTATCGAGCGCTTGCGAATCCAATTACTGAAGTTCTTGGCATTGGCATGGTCGCGACCTCGATTGCCGTTGGGGCGTGGTTGGTTATCAATCAGGAAACCCAAATTTTTGGGGTTACCATGACAGAACAACCAATGACTGTTCCAGGAATTATGGTCTTTTTCGGAATGCTTATTGGTGCTTCAGACCCAGTCAGAAAACTCTCTGGAGTCATAACGGGGATAAACGTGGGGATTGTTGGGGCACAATCACTGTATCCACTTCTTGACACCCCATCAAAACTTAAAGAAAAATCAAACCCATACTATCTTCCATCGCCGCATCGAGAGATTGCGTTGCGGAATGTATCATTTTCATATGATGGAATTGACACGGTGCTAAAGAATGTTGATGTCGCCATTGATTTTGGTGAACGTGTGGCAATAGTCGGACCCAACGGGGGCGGGAAAAGCACGCTTATCAACCTCATATGTCGATTTTACGATCCCACAGAAGGCACTGTGGAACTCGACAACGTTCCGCTCACAGAATTAGCAGTGAAAGATTTACGCAGACGAATCGCAATCGTTACCCAACAAACAGAACTCTTCAACGAAACGATTTTGTATAACATTCGATATGGCCGGTGGGACGCCACTGCAGAAGAAATCGAAGAAGCCGCCCGAAAAGCTCGTGCTCATGACTTCATTGCCGAATTTCCTGACGGATATAAGACAAGAGTTGGCCCTAATGGCTTTCGTCTCTCTGGTGGTCAAAGGCAGCGAATCGCTCTTGCTCGAGCATTCTTAAGGAACGCTGAGATACTTGTCCTCGATGAAGCTACCAGTCAGATAGATGTAGCAAGTGAAGAACTGATCCATGAGGCGCTCTCTCATTATGTCAAGAACCGAACGGTAATCATGATCACACATCGGCCAAGTACTCTTGCGCTCGCCGATTCAATTCTTGAAGTTGAGCACGGACAGGTAACAAAAAGACCTGCCGCAAACTATCGAGCAGCATGACGGCACCTGTCAAACATTATCGCATACCTTGCCCTTCTGATCACATTGTTATGGTGCCAGCAAGGCTCCTCGATGAAGAACTGATTTGCCCTCAATGCAACTCTCGCTTTGCCGCTGATTATACTGCCAGTGCTGAATACTCTGACGAGCAGACTGAGCGGGCTGCCTACCAATGGCTTGTAATCGCGATCGGTACGGTTGCAGTGTTGATAACCGCTGGGATCATTGCCTTGGCATCCCAACTCCTTCAGTAGGCACCGGTGCGTACGAAAGTGGATGCCCCAAATAGAACTATCGGCCAGCACACTGACTGATTCGTTCTTTCCACGCTGCAACGTTTTGAGGCTCATACGTTATTGGATCGAAACTATCTCGCACCACAGAACGTACACTTCGTAAATCTATTATCCCATTTTCAGCAAGAATCTGAACAAGGAGATTTCCGATGGCGGTTGCCTCAACAGGCCCAGCCACAACCGGACGATTTGACGCATCAGCTATCATTTGACAGAGCAACTTATTCTGAACGCCCCCTCCAACAATGTGTACTCTACTAATACGGCGCCCAACGAGTTCATCTAATTCTTGTAACGTTCGCGACACATCCGCAGCAACGCTTTCCAAGGCTGTTCGCACCACGGCACCAGTTGATTCCGGGACTGGCTGATTACTCTGTTGTGCGAGTTCTCGTATCGCTTGAGGCATATCATTTGGGGCGACAAGTGAGGGATGACCAGAATCGATTATCGTTTGCAGTGGTGCCGATTCAGCAGCCAAAGCAGTCAATTGGTCCCAGTTCCAGTTATTTCCGGATCTTTGCCAACTCACTCGGCATTGCTGCACAAGCCAAAGTCCACAAAGATTTTTCAGCAACCTCGTTGTGCCCCCTACACCACCCTCGTTTGTAAAATTATGAGCAAGACACTCAGGGGTCACCAAAGGCCGATCCAATTCAGCACCAACCAACGCCCATGTCCCCAAGCTGATATAGCACCAGTCTGGTCGTGATGAAGGCGGTTCGAGTGCTGGGACTGCAGCAACTGCACTAGCAGTGTCATGGGAACCAGGTAGCACCACTCGGACATCTCCCAGCCCGGTATCAGATGCAATAGTGGAACGAATATTGCCGATGTCATGCCCTGGTTCAGAAACAGGCCGAAATAACTCTGTGGGAAGTCCAAACTGGGTCAATAGGTCGTTGGCCCACTGGCCGCTTTGAGGATTAAAGCACTGAGTCGTCGAGGCAATTGTTCGCTCATTGGAACGCTGACCTGAAAGTAACCAGTGCACAAGATCTGGGATCATCAGCAACTGATCGGCCGCTTCGAGTAATTCTGGTTGATCTCTCTTTACAGCAAGAAGCTGATAAAGCGTATTAATTTCTATGAACTGCAGGCCTGTCGCTTGAAATGTCTCTTCTTTGGAAAGTACTGCTTGTGCTGCTTCTATAAGACCTCTTGTGCGAGAATCTCGATAACACACAGGCTCTGATAAAAGTGCGTTGTTCTTTGTAATGAATGAAAAATCAACTCCCCAAGTATCAACCCCAATACTTTGAATGGCACTGTGATGCTGATCAGCAGCAACTCGTAAACCATCTAAAACACCACTCCAAAGACCAACAAAGTCCCAAACAAGCTGGCCACCAAAGGAGACTGGTCCATTTTCGAATCGATGGAGTTCTTTTAACTCGAGAAGCCGTCCATCAAAAGCACCTGAGACAATGCGACCACCAGAAGCTCCGAGATCAACCGCTAACGCAACTGTCCGTGACATTTCCAAAACCCTTCCATCACCCTTGTCGTAGATTGAATTTCCGCACAGCAGACCGTTGTACCACCCAAATGGCTCTATGCCACGCCTCGGTCACGTAAATTGTGGCAAGTCACGCCATGACAGACCCTTTCCCTTCTCTGAAAGGCGAATTCCTCGCTAGAAGAGGACGATCCCCCGATTTGTCGAAAGAAGACAAACTCAGGTTTACGCTCCTGCAACATCATGGCACGATACTCCGTAGCAGTACTGATTATTCATGCCGCATAATGTTTTCCTGATAGACGATCTAAAAATATTGCCCCCTCTGACAGTTTCCAAAAGACTCCCCGTCAAAAACTCCATCTTCCTGCGACAATGCCTTCCTCTGATTCCGAAAATCCATCACGTCCTCGATTAGAAGCCTCCCCTGATCTTATGGCGGAGTTAGCAGCAGCGAGTGAACTTCTGGAAAAGGCAGAACCTATTGAAGTTATCCGCTGGGCGTCAGGCCGTTTTGGAAAACGGCTTACTATGGCTACGGCTTTTGGTCCAGAGGGATGTTTGATTCTTCACTGGCTCTCTTCTGTTGCTTCAGACACATTTGTTTTTAATCTGGAAACAGGATACCAGTTCAAAGAAACCCTTGAACTACGAGATCGTATTCGAGATCGGTATGGGATCACTGTTTCATACGAAAGTCCAGAGACAACGGTTGAAGAATATGAGCGAAAGCACGGAGGCCCGCTGTATCGAACTGATCCAGCAACATGCTGCGGCGATCGAAAAATTGTAGTCATCGAACGCGTGCTATCGAACTTCGATGCTTGGATGAGTGGTATTCGACGAGATCAAAGTCCTGATAGAGCAAATGCTCCAATTGTTGGTTGGGATAAAAAATTTGGTGTTGTGAAAATCTCACCTCTTGCTAACTGGACAAAGTCTCAAGTCTGGGAAAAAATCCTTCAAGAGGATGTGCCGTATAATCCACTCCACGACAAAGGCTTTGGAAGCATTGGATGCTGGCCTTGCACTCGAGCCATCACTGACGGAGAGGATGAACGAGCTGGTCGTTGGAGTGGCAGTGAAAAAACAGAATGCGGCCTTCACATACGAGATTAGCGCTAAATCTTCAACGCTTTTGCTATGCGTCGTTGCCCGTCAACGTCTTCACTCTTTGAAGAAGATCACTTGCCTCAAATGGCATCGTAACAACCTGCCGTAAATCATCCTCAACGGCCTCAGCTACTATTTCTGCCTGACGAGCACTCGTGATAAGTAGTGCGGGAATCTTCTTCAAATACGGATCCGGGGCTAATGCATTGAATACCGATACTGCATCATGACCAAGCACCTGGCTACTCAGCAGAAGAATATCCGCAGGCGCCGGTACAGATTCAAACCGAGTGAGTGCCCGCTTTGGATTTTCAGTCACAAGAACCCGGAATCCCTGTTTAGAGAAAAACTGTCGCAGGGAGTCTTGTGACTTTCCTGAGACTTCGACAACCATAATCCTTGGCTTCTCTGAGGTTTTCGGCCTCGTGTCTTTCGTGCTCGAGACCTGCGTCACTTTCTCTGGCACATCAGGCGTGGCAGTTGATTCGTCTCCTGCACATCGCAGCTGTATTGGCTTAAGTGCTTCATGTACTTCTAGCACCGTCTGAAAACGATGTTTGGGTCTGAGGCTGAGCATTTTGTTCACGACGTCGACCAAATCGCGCGGCAAATGAGGAGCGACCCTCCCGAGTGGTTCAATCTCTGCATATCGTTTTGGATCCGCTCTCACAGCTCGATCACGTGATTCTTTAAAAGGGGATCGGCCCGACAGTATGAGATAAATAAGTGTGCCAAGAAAAAAGACGTCACTCCGCACATCATCACCACGAACGCCACCCGCGGCCTCCAACGCCGCGTACTCAACGGTGCGTAGCTTACCGATCTCATCATCTTTTTTTCCTTTGGATTCTGCAAAGCTCGCAAGTCCAAAGTCGACAAGCTTTGCTCTCCCCTTTGAAGATATGAGAACATTGGATGCCTTTATGTCTCGGTGAGTAACGCCCTCGCCATGAGCATAGACGAGAGCATCGATGAGCTGCGCTGCCATGTCGAGACCGCGAGCAAGGTCGAGGCCTTTCCGAATCTTCACTAACTCTCGAAGAGTCTGCCCTTCAACAAACTCCATTGTGATAAAGCTACTGACACCCTCTTTCCCAACTTCTTCAATGCGAACAATACCTGGATGCCTTAGCATCAATCCCATACGACCCTCTCGCAAGAAAAGCTCACCTTTGATGTCATCAGAGGAAAAACGTTTCCGAAGAACTTTCACCGCAAGAATTTCTTGGTTGTCCTGTGCGATAGCACGGTACACTCGCGCAAATGAGCCGGCGCCTGCCTGATAAAGGACTTTCGTTCGACCATAAAAGAAGCCATTTCGGTAGCCGTTCCGAAGACGCTCCCATTGATACCCAGTCAGTAATTCTCTTCGGACACAAACTGAACCAAATTGCTCAAGCGTCGCGTCATGAGAGCCTATTTCCCGCCATACGCCCGGCATCTTGGCCGGATCTATCAGGCCAAGTTCAATGACGGCCGAGGCAACTTCTTCGGTTGTGAGGTCCTGCATGAAAAAAATCCTTAACCAATAGTACCTTGGTCATGGGATCAAAGCCGGAAAATACTTTCCCAAGTTACCTGACTGTCCTGTTTTTCAGCCAAAAGCCGAACTGTCGAGCCAGCCTCTCTAGAGCACACCATTGGCACCCTGCTACAAGCCTTATTCACGCTTTGACATACCAGCATATCGGGACATCGAGGGAACCCACTTGTGGTTTTACAACAACCCAGAAATTCTGGTCAGAACAGCCAGCTACTGGTGGTTACCCATGACGTTTTGAAGTTGCTTCTACCGCTTACAACGATTTCTCTTATTCACTTATTCATTCCCACAATACGACTACTTTTCGTCCCATACCAGACAGGCTGCATACGGAAGTCAATCTGCAGCAACCTTGTGAGAACACCTTCTCGTGTCATCGGCATTCGGGCTTCATTTCGTCAGGCAGATACTCTTTTACACCTGGTTTTTTATATTCTAATGAGTCTCGCTCTTCAACGTGTTTCGATGGGATCTGAGCTCATAGAAAACTTTGATGGTCCTGAGACCGTAACGACAGTAGCAGCCTCCCCAGGCCTTCGAGTCCTACAACAGCGCATTGAAGATGTTGATGCCACTGGTCGCAGATGTGAAACCATTGTTCTAGAGTCTGATCGAACCACCCTGAGTCGGATCCTGTTCTCTATCCCTGAGTCTGCGATCATCGATGAGTTCTTGGCACACGTTCGGCTACGGTGTGACCATCCTTCTGCTCGGCTTGCCTGTCACATAGTACTACCCTCTGCTCAATCTCAAAACGGGCAACCCGTCCGTATTTTTGTTTCTGGATCACCCTCGGCAACTACATCGCGATGGCAGTCTCTCACTATCGGAAATATTCCTTCTGTTCTTCGCTCACAACTACCTGCACTACGAGCACAGTACGGGCCTCAAATTAGCCTCGATGGTGCGACGATTTCCGGACTGGCTGTGGAAATACCACTTGGAACAGGTCGCTGCAACCTATCGATCGATGACATATCGCTCACTGGGCTAATCACAGCATCACGTCCAAAAGAAGTATCACCGTCGCCATCAATGCAGCGTCAACCTGATATTCAAAACATTGCCACAGGAACCGAGACCGAAAACGCTGGCCTTGTACGTGGTGTACTCGAAGTCGATGGAAAGCCATTCTTTCCCCGAGCAATTGAACATCGGGGTGAGCCACTGACAACACTGGCTCAATTAGGTTTCAATTGCATACAACTCTTTGAACCTGCCTCAACAACTCTCTTGGTTGAAGCTGAACAAGCTGGAATCTGGATCATCTGCCCGCCACCAACCCTGCCAGATGTTGACCTCACAGAGCCCGAAAAGCTGCCAACTTTTTCTGAGAAATGGAACCGTGTACTCCTCTGGGATATGGGCCGTTCTCTTTCAGCCGAGGACATTCCTCGTCTCGCTGAACAGGTGAGGCGCTTGCGGATTTGTGATCGACGCCAGGGAAGGCCAATCATTGCATCAGCTGATTCTGGACTACGTGAAATCTCTCGACATCTTGACATGCTTGTTGCTCATCGTGCCGTACTCGGGACCAGCCTTGAGCTAGAAAACTACCTCACATGGCTTCAACAACGACCACGGCTTGCCCGACCAGGTACGCCTCTGCTGGCTACGCTTGCCACGGAGGTCGACTCTCGTGCAGCTAGTCAAGCAGCGTTGCTTTCAGGGACGGGCAACAATGGACTTCCAGTTGACGAGGAAAGTCTCCTCGGTGCAGCCTTCACAGTAATTGCAGCCGGAAGTCGCGGCATTTTATTCAGTTCAAACCGACCACTCAGCGGAACTGATCCGGAGACTGTCGCACGAGCCGCTGCGGTGCAAACGGTCAACCTTGAACTTGAAACAATCTCTGCATGGGGAGCCAGCGGACGATTTACAGCCGATGCAGAAACAAGTGACCCTGAGGTGCGCGCGATGGTGATTGAAGCATCCCGCTCTCGGGTAGTGCTCATCTGGCGTTCCGTACAGGGCGGTCAAATTATGGCTCGACATTACCGAGGAGACATTCCACGACAAGAACAGCCTCTCAACATTTTAATTCCTGGCATTCCAGAAGCGCACCGGCCTTGGGAAATTACTCATAGCACCTTAAGGCCATTACAACACCGCAGAATAACCGGTGGTGTTGCGATGACACTCGACAACTTCCATGCAGCTGCTGTGATTTTGATAAGCAACGATCCGGCTGCTACGGCTCATGTACAGGAACTTGTACGTCGCAATGCACCAACTGCGGCCCTGCTTGCCCGTGCTCAAGCAGCAAATGCCATTGCCCGTACGAGTCGACTGGCTGCAGAGCTTCCACCGAAGGCACTTGGTCATCTCCCGGTAACTGAAATGATTATTGAGGCTCAACAAGAAGCACAATACGCCGAAGCAATGATTACTCAGGACCCAACCAATGCTGTAAAAAAACTCGAACGATCACGTGCTATTGCCGGTCAATTAGAGCGGCTGTTTTGGGAGCGAGGAGTAACTGCAACCGGTTCCATGGTTGCGAGTCCTCTTACGACCTCTCCGGCAACACTCTCAGACCACTGGCGAATGATCGATGCATTGCAGTCAACAAATGCAGGTATGAATTTGCTGGAAGGTGGCCGTATGGAAGAAATTAACACGCTATCCAGCACCGGATGGCGACACTTCGTACGCCCAACAGATCAAGTCAAAGGCTCCGTAGAGCTTTCAACACGATCGCCGGCTGACGGGCAGAGAAGCTTACGAATCTTCGCAACCGCCATCAATCCTGAAGAGGCACCCGTTGTTATCGAGACTCCTCCAATTTGGATCACGACGCCCCCTATCAATGCAGCTTCTGGCACGCTTTTAGAAATTGTTGCAAAGGTTCGAGTGCCAAATCCTATCGAAGGATCCGTTGACGGCCTCTTAGTTTTTGATTCGTATGGTGGTCCCGCTCTAGCAGAGCGAGTGAATAAAACAGAAAGCTGGCGTAGACTTGTGCTTTACCGTATTGTGCCCCCTGCCCCACTAAGTAACGATGGATCAACTGTTGGACCACCTCCACCACTCACCGTCACCTTTGCACTAACTGGCCTCGGGGAGGCTCAGATTGACTCTGTATCAATCAAACCTCTCACGCGAGGCCTCGGTGGACCATCGGTCACCCAGATTACTTCTGGAAATCCAAACTTCCCAAAGCCTGATGAAATTCTTCAAGGAAATCGAATCCAGGCAGTCCCAGCGATGACGACACAACCCAATCCAACAGAGCCCACATCGGCTTGGCCAGGCATGAGTCTCGAATGGCCCAAGATGCTACCGTTCACAGCACCAGAAACAACTCCGCCGCAGGGACCGTCTGGTAGTACTATCGACCCATTCAAGCGGGCTCGGGGCACTCCCACGAAACAACCATAAACACAAGCTACTTATTGGATTCTTTTTATTTCTCTGAATCAGTAGCTCAAGAAATCAATCGACTCATCGGACCACTGATATGCACAAACCATCCCCGTGCTGCCAGAACAAACCGTCTGCCGAAACAACCTCCTTGGTGCCGGACACGGGCAATGGCTTCTTCTGTCCAATGTGTCCCGAAGTCTTCTCCGCTTCACCAGGCTCTTGCCCTCACTGTGGAATGCCACTTGAGACAACAAGCCCACCTGATGCTTTGACAACTGATGACGATGTGCTGCGTAGCTTCCGTGCATTTTTATTTGGAATGACACTTTCCACTCCCATCCTGCTCTTAGCGATGGGGCCAATGTTTGGGCTTTCAATTGAGTCATGGATAGATCCACACATAAATCAGTTACTGCAACTCGTACTCACCAGTCTCGTCATCGGAACATGTGGCCGTTCTATTTTTTTCCGCGGCATTCGTAGTATTGCCACAGGCCACCTCAACATGTTTACGCTGATTACTCTCGGCGTCAGCGCCGCTTATGGATTCAGTGCTGTAGCTACGCTCTTTCCGAACCTTTTTCCAGCCTCATTCCTGAATCCTCGAACCAACCTTGTACACACCTTTTTTGATGCAGCTGCAATGATTCTTGCACTTGTCCTCCTTGGGCAAGCACTTGAGAACCAAGCCCGGTCGAAAACCGGAAACGAACTTCGTTCACTCGTATCACTTGCTCCAATTACTGCTCGGGTCGTAGTCGAAAATAGTGAACAAGACGTGCCGCTAAGTCAGATTCATCCAGGAGACCATTTACGAGTTCGTCCAGGCGAGACTATTCCTGTTGACGGCACACTCTTGGACGGGACAAGCCATGTTGATGAATCCTTATTAACCGGCGAGCCTTCACCCGTAGAAAAGAAAAAGGGCGACAAGGTCATTGCAGGAACAAAAAATGGCAGAGGAAGTTTCATTCTTTTGGCAAAAAAAACGGGGTCTGAAACTCTCTTGTCACGCATCATCATGCTTGTAGGTGCGGCCCAGAGGAGCAAAGCACCTGTCCAAAGAATGGCTGATACCGTGGCTAGTATTTTCACCCCAATAGTACTGGCCGTAGCACTCACAACTTTTATTGGATGGTTTTTTCTCGGCCCTCAACCTCGACTAGCACATGCGATCATCTCGAGTGTTTCAGTCTTGGTAATTGCGTGCCCATGCGCTATTGGCCTTGCAACTCCAATGTCCATTGTTGTTGGGGTTGGTCGTGCTGCCCGCGAAGGAATCCTATTCAAAGATGCCAAATCACTTGAGACGCTTGGACAAAGCAAGAGTCTCATGATTGATAAAACAGGGACATTAACAGAAGGCCAACCGACTGTTACTGACATCGTACTACTCAGCAATCAATCCGAAGAAGAGGTCCTGTTGTTGGCAGCCGCGATTGAATTGAACAGCGAACATCCACTCGCCACCGCAATCTGCCAAGCAGCTCGTGACCGCAACCTCGTGGTACACAACAATGCTGAAAATTTTCTATCAACGCCTGGTTCTGGCGTACAGGGAACTGTGGCGGGCAAGCCTGTCGCCCTTGGCAACGAGGCCTTTCTTAAGAAACAAAATGTGCCCACTAACGAACTAAACGAATTTCGAAAAGCAGCAGATCCGTTTCGGGCAAACGGAAAAACAATCACTGGCATTGTGATCGATTCACATCTAGTTGGCATGCTAGCCGTTACGGACCCCGTGAAAAAATCTGCCCGAACAGCAATCAGGCAGCTACAACAATTAGGACTTCGAATCACAATGTTGACCGGAGACCATTCTGATAATGCTGGTGTTCTTGCACGATCAGTTGGTATCGAGCACTACGAGGCAGGACTGACACCCCAGGAGAAATATCAGTTTATTACTAAAAGGCATTCCAAGGGCGAACGGACCATAATGGTCGGTGACGGAGTGAATGATGCCCCAGCCCTTGCTGCTGCCACCATTGGCGTCGCTATGGGAACAGGGAGCGATGTGGCTATAGAGACTGCTGATGTCACTCTCATACGCGGAGACTTACAGGCTCTTCCGTATTCCATTCAACTGAGTCGATACGTTTTGTTGAACATTCGGCAGAATCTATTCCTGGCATTTTTTTACAATGCCATCAGTATACCGTTAGCAGCAGGTATTCTCGTACCTACATTTGGCTCAAACTGGCAGATTAGTCCAATCTTTGCAGCTGCTGCGATGAGTCTGAGTAGTGTATCTGTTGTTATAAATGCCCTCAGACTTCGAACACAGCATGTCGCATTGCCACCTACATAGGCTTGAAACACCTCTAGCGAGATCTACTCTGATACGTGCGGTATGCCGACCGCTTCTGTTGTCGCCGAAGCTCGTATGCTTCGCGTCTCTGAACCAACTGCATGACCCGTGTCGAGTTTACAACATAGACAGACGGATCATCGATAACGAATGGTGTTGACCATGTGGTACCGTCATTCAGATTACACGAGTTGAAGAAGAATGAGTTCAGTCGTTCTGCGCGAAAACTATATGGAAATTGGCTCGTTAAATGGTCTTGAGAAGTCAGATCATCAACGCCTTGGCGAGCAAAATAATGAACTTGGCCGTCGGGTGAGAGTGACATTCCTAATGTCCACCAACCGAACTGATCAGCCGAAATATTTTTGACTGGAAAATCAATTCCACGGTGATCTCCACGCACCTTGATCAGTGCTGAGTCACTTTCGACACCCCGTGATGTCTCGCTACGAAAGTGAATCCACATCCCCGGCCAGTAAGGCTCGACGACTGACGAACTACCGGAGGCAAAAAATCCTCTATTTGGCTCAAGCTTCGTTGTACGAACACCCACTCGAATACCAAAGTGGGGTCCGCTTCGATTTTCCCACTTTTCCGCGGGTGGCAGCCAAATACGAACAACACAACTAGGAATCTCACGTACGGGGATTTGGGACCCAAGCCTTGTAGTAATACCGCAAATTAGATCATCCTGCTGAACTGTTCTGGAATATGTCCCTGGAACACCCGAGTGCAGCGTTCGAATAAGAAGCGCGTGGTTACTTTCAGGCAACCCGTTCGGAGGTGTTTTAATTACTTCCAGAAGATCGGGCTGCCCTCGTTCGGGGCCTTCCTGCATTCTTTTATTTCCTGAAAAGGCCAACGGCCCACGTGCCTGCCCATCTTCTTCCCGAGAGCTCTTGGGATGATTGTGATAAAATTTCCAACCATCTTCTTCGAATGTATCGCCAAGAAAATCAATCTTGGCCCCACTGCCCGGCACCGGAACCGTTGTAGTTGATAACGAGTAGTCAAGAGCAAGCACATCAGCAGCAAAAAAAGCAGTGATGCCTAGTGCAACATATCGAGATAAAGCGTATTTCATAATTCTTTTTAGTCGTGGTTGGAAAACATCAAAAACAGTGCGGCTGACGAGCAGGTCCGTTAGATGATTTCGACGAAAACCACAACTCAGAATAGTGATGAAACGACTGACGTTTCTGTCCGTACAACTCGTGCAAGCCAACCAGATCTTGATGGAATCAAAGAAAATTCCTCAAATCATTGACGCACGCGCCCGCGTTGTGTGCTGCGAGCACTTTTGTCGAGTACATGAAGCGATCTGATACATCGCTCAGCTAACTGGCTTTCGGAGAGGCCGTCTACTTCTTCAGCGGTGATAACCGCACCGAATTCCAGCCGGATTCGTCCAGGACGAGGCACCAGCCTGGATCGTGGCCAGCATTCATAGGCCCCAACAATTGCTACCGGAACAATTGGGACACCTGCACGCTTTGCCAATAACGCAAAGCCATTTTTCATGTCACCTAATTGGCCGGATGCTGTTCTTGTTCCTTCGGGAAAAACAATTACAGCAGCCCCCTTCCGTAGTCTCTGTATTACAGTCCTCATTGCGGTCACTGTCGAAGCATTACGATCAATTGGAACGGCACCAAGTGCAGCAATCGCACGAGCAAAAGGACCAAAAGTGAAAAGACTGCTCCGAGCAAGACTCGAGAGCCGTCGGTCTGTGGCGAGACCAAGCAAAAGTGGATCAAGATGACTCTGGTGGCTTGAGAGAACCACGAGCCCCCCATCTTTTGGCAGACGCTCCACCCTTCGGAGACGAAAACCGAATAGTGATACAGCAAACGTACGGGAAAGAAACCACAACGTATCGTAGAGTAATCGACCCCACCATTCCTGGTGACTCTCTGTCTTTTTAATGATTGTAGAGACTGAAGACTTCTTATCGACTATCGCCTCATTTTGTTTAAATGAATTCATCCGCACTCTCTGAAACTCCAACCTGACTTGCATTCTAACCTGACATAAGCCCGCGATCGCAGGCAAACTCTAAAATCTGTTTCACCACGTTTTCGAGTGACAGCCCATCTGTTTTGATAATAATTGCATCCCTTGCAGCTTCCATTGCTCCAACCGGACGATCTCTATCTCCTTGATCACGCTCTAATTGATTGTGCAGAATCTCGTCTATCGTTTGGCTTTGGTCTCCAAGATCAACTCTTTCACGGTACCGTCGTGCTGCCCGTGCTGCCGGAGAAGCATCAAGATAAATTTTTAATTCTGCATGAGGAAATACAATCGTACCTTGATCACGGCCTTCGGTTACAAGATTAAATTGTCCGGATAAACTCCGCTGCATCTTTTTCATTTCTTCACGCACAGCAGGCGCATCTGCTACGAATCGCGTGGCCGTAGTCACGCGATCAACGCGTATTTCTGCCGAAATATTCCTACCGTTTAAGAACACATCGCCATGAACAGACTGAATATCGAGGCTTGCTGCCAACTCCGCCAGATCTTTTTCATTCTCAAGGGATACGTCTTGCTCGAGTGCTGCCAAAGCAACCGATCTGTACATTGCGCCAGTATCCATGTGGTACCAGCCCAACTCGTGTGCAATCGCTTTCGCTGTAGAGCTTTTCCCTGCACCAGCAGGCCCATCAAGCGTGATGATTTTCACTGAAAATAATCTCCAGATCGACTAATTCATAACAATGCAGCAGGCACTCAATAGCGTTCCCGTCAATCACGAGACCAACTTCATTGAATCCTTGTGATTCATGCACTTCCCCATTCCAACAAACGTGAGTTACCTTTCGGCTGAAGTTGAGTCTCATCCTGCAGTCTTGCCCACATGATTCAAGCAAGCGGAGACGGAGACCTTCTTCCGCCGAATCATTACTGAAGGTGGCAGCCGATACTAAACGAACGTTTGAGGGCAGTCTCAGCGGCATTCGGGGCGACTGAAGCGAACCTGTTGCAGCCCATGCAAACCCCGAGTTAACTGCGTGAGGCAAGTCGATCCCAAGAGCGAGTTGAAACGTCTGAGCATGAGCGCCACAGTCGGTCGTTAACACTGTATCGAGCGTGTGCGAACTACTGCGCACATGCCACGGATGACAACCAGTGAAAATTTGTAAGCCGCTTGACTCAGCAAGCGACAACTGTTTTTCATCCTGACGAACTAGCACACTGCCGTTACGAATGACAGAAAGAAGCCAAGGAGAAAAAATGCGCTCGCGCTCGGTTTCTACACACTGTGTCTGAACAGTCCGAAAAAGATCACAGAAGTCATTTTCATTCCATGCGAATCGACATGCAAAAAATCGACTCAAGGCGTCACCTGTAGAAGACACCAGCGTATGGAGTTCTTGCGAGGGCTCGATTACTATTGATACCGACACTGCCGACTTATCCAATATGAATTGTATTTTCTGAGAGAATCGTGCGAGCACAGAACCATTGTCATGGATCAAAGTACCGCGGCTTTCAATCCCGTCTTCACAGCGATCGACTCGATCGGCCACCATCTCTGAATACTGGGTGTCTGAGGAATGAGATCCGGGCACATCCCAACAAAGCGCGAGCTGTTGTGACAATCGATTCCGACCATTTTTTTGATCACGAATCGATACGATTCCGCCGGTTTTCGGATGCACCCTGACAACCAGATTGTTGCTGCTTAACGTCAGAATGTCTTGGTTTTTTTGCCGTTTCGCCGGCCACTTTCCGAGAAGATATTTCCCCCATCGTTGAGTGGCACTCTCAGTGGGATTTATGTCGGCTCGTTCTTCAAGCACCTCTTCATTGCTACAATATGATAGTAAAATATTTTGATAACTTCCCTGATTGTCTACGAGCTGACGCGACTCGACAGAAATAATGTCCGACTGCGACATGGGACTGGTTTCAACGTTATTGTGATGAGCAACGTTGGCGACCTTCGTGCCCGGTGAAAGGCCAACACGAAATCCGTCTTGTTCGAATGAAACTGGGAAAGAGAGATCGGTAGTTTCACCAAGTAGTGTTTCTGCGGTACAGAATCGACCAAAAACATTTGTCCATGACGCGGCTCGACGAAGTAATTCAAACCACGGACTCGCAGTACCTGCGTGATGACAGAACATAATCAGAACCATATGGTCGTGGTCCATGGCATCGCTTAATGTCGAACTCAGGGAGAGCACCGCTGCAGAACTGCGAGCATCAAGCATTTTTGGCTCAAGTGCGTCAAGCTGATCTTTACTTTCATTTTTCCACTGGAATCGTGCGGCTCCGGCAGATGGCATAGGGAATCCATCAAAGCTTGACCACAACACTCCTCGATACCCAAGCCGCTGCAAAACTGGCAAAAAGATAGACGCACGTGGCCCAGCGTGACAACCAAATATCTGTGGAAGAACACCGGCAGCCTTTTGCCATGCGGCCCTTCCCTCAGCTACTTCGCGATCCAGTTGTTCAGGTGACACCAGAGCAACTGGAAGATTTCCAGACACGCTACCGAGCAAAGACAGAGAGCCGTCGGCAACCCTGTTTTGTATTAATTCAGAAATGCT
>JAQWMC010000081.1 GCA_029246985.1 Pirellulales bacterium | reverse complement strand
TCCTGGCACGGATTGGCACCCTTGGATATTCCTTCGCGAAATTGTCTTACTGAGCCTTGTCGGATGCTCCCTCTGGTTTGGATCCATAACTATTCGGGTTCAGAATGGCTTTAGCTATTTTGCCATCCTTGAAGTCGCGGCTCTGTTTGTTGGTATCTTTGTTTGCATGCAACCAGCACTTTCGATTCTGAACGAACATGGCGCAAGTCTTGGGATTCGTTCACCAACTGCATTCTTTTGGACAACCGGGGCACTTTCGAGCGTTCTAGACAACGCCCCAACGTACCTTGTGTTTTTTAAGACAGCGCAATCTCTCCCGGCCACCGGTGAACTCGTTGCTGGAGTTGAAGCAGGAAGGCTGACAGGTATTAGTCTCGGCGCAGTCTTTCTTGGCGCGATGACATATATCGGAAACGGGCCAAACTTTATGGTAAAAGCCATTGCGGAAGGCGCCGGCGTACGAATGCCAAGCTTTTTCGGATACCTTCTTTACAGTGGGTGTGTCCTTATTCCAGTCTTTTTTCTTGTTGATTACATCTTCCTTCCCTAACTTTTCATTTCCTGAAATACATTTTTGTGAAGCGTTCTCACCAACTAACGAGTAAATACGAGTTCATTACGACCGAGAGCCAACTCGCGTCTTTGGTGGAACGACTTGAGCAGCACGACTCCCTTGGATTCGATACAGAATTTGTCTCGGAACACACCTATCGGAGTCACCTGTGCCTAATCCAGGTTGCTGCGGGTGACGAACTGGCTGTTATCGACACACTGAAGGTTCAGGAGCTCGATCCGTTTTGGCGGCTCATGACAGACCCGAAGCGAACAACGGTTGTGCATGCCGGCCGTGAAGAAATGGGATTCATTCTGCAGGCGATAGGAGAACGCCCTGCGCATCTCTTTGATGTGCAGGTTGCGGCTGGCCTGGTTGACCACGACTACCCGGCAGGATATGCATCGGTCGTACGTCGCGTCCTTGGGCAGCCAACCAACAAAGGCGAGACACGCACTGACTGGCGAAAGAGGCCGCTTACTCCCGCACAGATTGAGTACGCACTCGATGACGTTCGACATCTTGATGCACTCTGGAAGACACTCGAAGCAAGACTGGAGGAACGAGGCCGCACCGCATGGATGCAAGAAGAGATGCTCAGTTGGATGGACGGAGTGACTGCCTCATTCACAAGGAAACGATGGCGACGAGTCTCTGGACTCAACGGTTTGAATAGACGAGAACTTGCAATCGCCCGGGAACTGTGGCACTGGCGTGACAGTCTTGCCGAGTCGCGCGACATGCCACCGAAGCGGGTGTTGCGTGATGATCTTCTTGTTGAACTTTCCAAGCGAAAGAACACAGATCCTCAGCAGATTTCTGCAGTCCGAGGCATGCAGCGATCAGACTTTCGTCATATTCTTCCACAAATAGCTGATGCCATTGAGCGTGGGCTCGCACTTCCTGACGACGAATTGCCTGGTGGTGAACGGCATAAAGCACCACCACCGCAACTCAACGTTCTTGGACAGTTTCTTGCGACTGCCGTGGGTGGCCTTTGTCGCCAGCTTGAGATTGCTCCTTCACTTGTTGGCACAGCCAGCGACATGCGAGAACTCCTCGCTTACAAACTTGGCCATGGCAAAGACGACACGCCACCTGCACTCCTCTGTGGGTGGCGAGCAGAGGTTGTTGGAGACCTCATTGACGATCTGCTGGCTGGCCGAGCGTCTCTTCGGATCAGTGACCTCACGTCACGAGATCCTCTTGTTATTGACCGAACGGAGAGCCATTCTCCACCAGACGACGCAAGTAACTAAGCCTTTCCTACCTAATTGCAGCGTCTTCTCTAGAAGGGGGATGACACCTATCAATACGATCACGTAAGCGGAGGGCAAGGGATTCGAACCCTCAACCCATTGCTGGGCATCTGATTTCGAGTCAGACCGCTGGCCAATTCGCATACCCTCCGAGATGATTGAAATTTATCCTACCAGACACAAATACATAGGCTATAGGCAATGGTCAACGATACTCCTGACCACACCAGGGGAAAGCCAGCAGCTATCTCGTAGTACACGTCTCAAGCAGGGAACTGTTTGGGCAACTACATCCAGCGTGATGTGGTGATCAAGGAGCAGCCCAAAAACGCCGTTGACGAGTTACGCTCAGACATATTATCCATAGGGTCGGATAAAGTGGACATTTTAGTCATGGACGCAACAAGGTGGCCGATAGATGCTCGACTTATCAGCGGTGACACTTCTCTGCGTCGACACTCGATCGCCGGAACTGGCTCGATGGGCGATGAAACGCTGCATGCTTCACGCTCGTTTTGCAAACGCTGTGTTAATAACAGAACTCGGCAAGGTGCAGCACCTTGTAAATGATGATATCGAATATGCACAATGCCCAGCCATATCCTCGACACGAGAATACTCAGAAGTCCTACTCCGTGGAATCAGGCCATACGCTACGGGAACCCACGTACTGATTGTTCAATGGGATGGGTTTATCCTTCACCCAGAACAATGGGATTCGTCATTCCTCGACTACGACTACATTGGTGCCGTTTGGCCACAATTCCCAGAAACACCCGTGGGCAATGGTGGTTTCTCCCTTCGGTCAAAACGCCTCCTCGACGCACTACATCATCCAGACATTACTATTGAACACCCTGAAGACGTCTGCATCTGCGTTACAAATCGACAGAAACTCCAAGACGATGGACTTTGCTTCGCACCGAAAGAGCTTGCTGATCGATTCTCTGCTGAAAGAACGCCATGGCACAAATCTTTTGGCTTCCACGGATTCTTCAATTTCGCAAATGCGTTATCAGCAAATGAGCTCAACGAATTCATAGAAAACGTGCCAGAATCGTGTTGCGGAGGCGTTGATACATATGACTTAATCGACGACCTCCTTCACAAGGGAAACGAAAAAGCCGCAACAGCCCTCATTAGAAAATGTCGTTGGAGCCGGAAGGCATTTTGGCGTTTTCTGACTGCTTGGCTGAAAATACGTTGTTCTTAGTAAAGGAAATGGGGTTTCCCCAAACACCGAGTCCTGCTAGCTTTCCAAAAATCCTGCCTCGAACTAAATTCAGACAGGGTTGAATGCTACCCCCGAGTGCCAAGATTTATGACTCACGAACCTCTCATCCCTCAAATTGCTGATGTTACTCTGAAGTCACTCAATCGCTTTAGTGATGATCGTGGGTGGCTCGTTGAACTCTATCGGGAAGATGAATTGAGTGACTCGATTCACCCCGTCATGGCGTATATCAGCCAAACTCTTCCTGGTATCGTGCGAGGGCCGCATGAGCACCATGAACAGACAGACTATTTTGCATTCATTGGGCCAAGTGACTTTGAACTGACGCTTTGGGATGCCCGTCCAGACTCACCAACTTTTGGTATGAAAACCCAAGATGTGTACGGCGAATCGAATCCCTCAGCAATTTCTATTCCTCCTGGAGTTGTTCACGCGTACAAGAATATTGGTGAGCAGCCAGGCTGGGTCTTCAATGGACCGAACAGGCTGTATGCGGGCTGGGAAAAGAAAGAACCCGTCGATGAGATACGCCACGAGCTTGATGACACGTCTCCGTATCGTGTTGATGCCCCTTCCATTGAAGCAGCATAAAGGAAACACATGGCAAACCCCGTTAAAGGAGTTGTTCTGGCTGGAGGCTCAGGGACGCGGCTCCACCCAATGACGCTGGCAGTCTCGAAGCAACTGCTGCCCATCTATGACAAGCCGATGGTGTACTACCCTTTGTCGGCGCTTATGCTAGCTGGCATTCGCGATATCTTAGTGATCTCAACTCCGCATGACCTCCCTCACTTTGAGAGGCTTTTGGGGGATGGTTCTCGATTTGGTATATCGCTTTCATATGTGGTACAGCCAAAGCCGGAGGGACTTGCCCAGGCCTTTGTCCTGGGCGCTGACTTTATTAAGGAAAACCGTGCAGCACTCGTTCTTGGAGACAACATCTTCTATGGCCACGGATTCCAAGGTGTTCTGCATAACGCAGCTCGGCGAGAGACCGGCGCCACCGTGTTTGCGTATCCTGTCAGTGCTCCTGAAAGCTTTGGTGTCGTGGACTTTGACTCGAACGGAAAAGCTCTTTCCTTGGAGGAAAAGCCCAGGGAGCCTAAGTCAAATTTTGCCGTGCCCGGGTTATATTTTTATGATTCCAGCGTTGTTGAAAGAGCCCGTAGTTTGAAACCGAGTGGTCGAGGAGAACTGGAGATCACCGACTTGAATCGCCTGTATCTAAACCAAGGAGCCTTGCACGTCGAGAAGCTAGGACGCGGCTTTGCTTGGCTTGACACAGGAACTCCAGAGTCACTTCTGCAGGCTTCGTCGTTTGTGCAAACCATTCAAGAGCGGCAGGGCTTCAAGATCGCCTGCCTTGAAGAAATAGCCCTATCTTTGGGATACTTAACGACTGCTGAAGTCGTGGAGGCAGGCGAGCGAATGAAGAGTAATTACGGAAAATACCTTGTAGAAATCGCCTCGGAAGTAGGAGTGCAAACACGCACGAATCATGAATTTGAGACCACACAGCATAGCGGTGTTGGGTGCGACCGGTCAGTTAGGCCGAGAGATCTGCCGAAAACTGGGTCCAGCCGCCGTACCGCTGCATAGGAATATTGCCGACCTCAATAATCCCCGCCAGCTTCGCACTGCCTTCGTAAGCCTGCGCCCAGATGTAGTTATTAATTGTGCTGCCTGGACGGATGTCGATGCAGCAGAGGGGGCGCCGGAAGCCTGCCATGCAGTAAATGCACACGCCGTACACCAACTTGCTACATCGTGTAATGATATCAGTGCCACATTTGTCCAGCTAAGCACTGATTACGTATACGGAGGCGCAAAAAATCGCGTTGCACCGTACGCTGAGGCTGATTTAGCCAGTCCCGTGAACACATATGGCGAGAGTAAGCTGGCAGGTGAGGAAGCTGCCTCGCAAGCAAAAAAACATCTTATTGTCAGAACTTCAGGACTCTATTCTGTGGGAGATCATGGTCCTGTTCGTGGCCAAAACTTTGCTGACACCATGCTGTGTCTTGCAAGAGACAGGCGTGATATAAAAATTGTTGGCGACCAGCACTGTACCCCAAGTTTTGTTCCGCATGTAGCTGACGGAATACTTAACCTCCTGCTGAAGCAGGCTTGGGGGCTGTTCCACGTTGTGAATGCTGGCTCGACTACGTGGCATGGATTTGCGTGTGCATTGTTTCAGGCCGCAGGGGTTAGTGTGACAACGCAGGAAATCACAACAGACCAATTCCCGACAGCGGCTCCTCGGCCCCGATTTAGTGTACTTAGCACGGACAAATTTGTCGCTTCGACAGGGCATTCACTACCAGATTGGAGAACAGGCATTGCTGAATACATTCAGTCAATGAAGCCTCAACTCTCACGAATGG
>JAQWMC010000072.1 GCA_029246985.1 Pirellulales bacterium | reverse complement strand
GGAGTTTGTATGGCATCGTACCCAGACGGTGAGACATGTGTGTTCAGGTCATCACACACAACAAAAAGAATGTTTGGCCTCTTCCGACTCGACTGGGTCTTCTGTGCTGTTTTTTTCTTTGCTGGCTTTTTTGCTGGCTTTTTTGCTGGCCTTGCTGGTTTGTCATCACCGCTATCCGCGTAGGGGCGATTCTTCGGCCGTGGTATATAGTTCCCCTCACCTCGTTCCCAACGGAATGCGTCGCCTTCAACGACAAGGCTCTTACGTGGATTGAGGTCTTTGATCGGCTCAGCAAATATGTGTGGCGCGACACTGCGAAGTTTGGCTTTCTCTGTTTCAAACGCTGGATCGCCTGCCAGATTATTCCATTCGTTTGGATCGGCTTTTAAATTGTAGAGTTCTTCCCCATCGTCTCCGTACCGAATGTATCGCCAGTTTCGATTCATCACGGCATATTCACCAGGATTCATATGCGGCAGAAAGACATCACGATCATGTGCTGTCGCAGGATCAGCAAGCGTCGCCGCAAGTGATGCACCCTCCAGATGCTGCTCTGGTGTCGGCAGCCCGCACAGATCAACAAGCGTTGGATACATATCGATCAGACTGACCGTTCCATCTGATTCAGCCCCCTTGGCAACACCCGGCCCTGCCCACAGGAATGGCACATTGCTGGTACGTTCCCACAGGGTGTGTTTGCCCCAGTCTCCTTTTTCGCCAAGGTGATAGCCATGGTCACTCCACATGACAACAATCGTATTCTCGGCATACGGGCTCGCTTCAAGTGCATCAAGCACACGCCCCAACATGGCATCGGCATAGCTGATGCAGGCGAGATAGCCATGGATGGCGTCTTTCATTGCACCAAGTTCTTCAAGCCTTTTTGGAATACGCGACCGTGCCGTCTTTATCTTCTTAATTTTTGGCGGTAGATCATTAAGGTCGTCTGCCTTGACCGGCGGCAGCTTGATTGCGTCGCGATCATACAGATCAAAAAACTCCTGCGGGCAATAGTTTGGATAGTGCGGTGCATACAACCCAACGCCTAGAAAGAAGGGCTGATCATGTTTTTCTTTAAGCTTTTCCACTGCCCAATTCACGCGCGCTGTGTCAGCCATTGATTGCTTGCGACCTTCTGGAACAGCACCCCATTCAAGAAAAAGCCCGCCAGAAATCTCAGTGCCTCTGTTGTAAACACTGTTCGGAAAGGGCTGGGGAACGGGCGTGTCTTCCGCCCATGAATCAAGCGACCAGCCTGCCTGCCGCTGCCAATCATTTCGAAAGAAGAATTCTGTCCAGCCGCGAGCATCAATTGCACCAGCACCATGGTGATAGAGTTTACCTGCACCAAATGTTTGATAGCCCGCTTTTACAAAACTCAACTGCAAGGGATCGATCTCAGGATGATCAACAAAGTAGCAGGGGTTCCGATAGCAACCGGTTGTTGATGCAAACTGCCCAGAGAAAATCGCTGCACGACTTGGTGCACAGAACACCCCTGCAGTATGGGCATTTGTGAAGTTCACCCCTCGTGCAGCCAGTCGATTGAGATTCGGGGTCATCGCCTGAGGGACAGAATCAAGACAGCCGATCCAGTCGTTCATATCATCGACAGCAAGAAAGAGAACGTTGGGTTTCTCAGCAGCCAAACCGACAGTACAAAACAGCGCGCAGCCAACACTCACAATGAGTCGATAGAGCATCGTATTACTTTTCTCCCCCGAAACTGTCTTTAAAAAACTGATCTGCCCTCTCAACCATTTGATCAAACCAGACTTGTTTTCCAATAAAGCCATGCGGCGCGTCCTTGAGAACAGTCAGTCCCGATGAAATACCGGCTTGGTTCATTTGTTTTCGAAATACATCAGCATGTGTACTGGCATCATCATGCTCTCCCGCAATGAACCAACACGGCGGGTCACCTGCATCAAGATGAGTCAGTGGAGAAGCACTTGCATACACTGCTGGACGCTCCTCTTGTGTCCCACCAAGAAACTGTTGCCAAATTGCACCTTTTGGCTCTGCAGCTGAAACCTCTCCAGTGCGGTCTGAAAGAAAGTCTGTCTGTGCACCCATTGGAACCGCCGCCTGAATCACACTGCTCAACTCGGAATTTCCACCATTGCCTTCGAGCTCTACAACACCACCTGAGGTCGCCAGAAGTGCGGTTAAATGCCCTCCTGCAGAAAGACCAATCGCACCAATGTGATCTGCATCAATACCGTATTCATCAGCATGCGCTCGCAGAAAACGCACTGCTGCCTTGCAGTCGTGAATCTGTGCAGGAAATGCCGCCTCGCCACTGAGACGATACGAAATTGTAGCTGCAACATATCCTCGACTGGCCAACGCCTGGGCCATGGTGGCATGACTCTCACGGGTACCGTTCGCCCAACCACCACCATGAATGCAGACGACCGCTGGCACTTTTCCCCAGGCATCTTTCGGACGATAGATGTCCATCTCAAGAGTTCGATCACCATACCGTGCGTACGTGACATCCCGAAAAGCATTGAGTCCTTCACTCATCAATCGAGGGATGACCGTTTTTCCGTTGGCCGTTGGTTTATTCACCACGCCTGGCGGTCGGGCATCAGCAAGCATCTCGTGCTGAAAAAGTATCGCCATGCCACGAAGCTTGCGCGCGACTTCACGATTGCGAACAACTGTCTTCTCTCCTGGGTCCGCAGCAAGGTCGTATAACAGAGGTGTCGGATTCAGTTGAAGCTTCCAGTTCTTCCACCGAACCGCAGCGAGCTCGCCCTGACTCCCATGGTAAAAAAATGCGTCATTAAATTCATGCCGTTTGATCAGCGCGGCCCATTCCTCCGGTGGCTCCCACCGCCTGCGTAAAGGTACTGCTGCGTTTAATGTTTTTTTCAGCCCAGCGGCCGGAACAAATTGCGTGTCACCCTTCAATAATGACGTGATATCACGACCATCTATCACGCGACCTTCTGGCACCAGTATGCCTGCTAGTGTTGCAAGCGTCGGATACCAATCCATTGCTCGCACAACGGCACTCGACCGTTTGCCAGCCTCGACACCAACGCCAGGCCCCCAGGCAATAGCAGGCACACGAATACCACCTTCGTAGGTCGATAACTTTCGGCCTTGTATTTTCTGCTCCGGCGTTCGGCCAGGGCCACGGCCATTATCTGACGCGTAGACAACGATCGTGTCATCGTCAATCTGTAGATCTTTCAGCGTGTCAAAGATGCGACCAACGTTGTGATCAAGTTCCTGAATGGCATCACCATACTCACCCCAGTCTGAAGTCCCTCGAAACGGCTCACTGACACCAAGTGGGTGGTGAAGCATCGTATGTGGAACGTAGAGAAAGAATGGGTGCTCCTTATTTCTCTCGATAAATGCGATCGCTTCATCGGTGTAGATCTGTGTCAGCTCAGCAGGATCTGCTGGTTGTTTCACAACCGCATCATTTCGCATGAGCGGCACACCCTTTTCACCAAAGTAGACCACTTCAACTGGGTCGAGGTTATGCAAAAGCCCGAAGTACTCATCAAAGCCCTGATTCTTTGGCAGGAACGGTTCTGCAAAACCGAGGTGCCATTTTCCAATGCAGGCAGTCGCATAGCCATTCGCCTGAAAGAGTTCTGCAAGAGTCAATTCATTGGGGTGAATACCCGTTAATGAATCAGCGCGGTGCACCCAGATGTGATTGCCTACACGCCGTGGATAGCAACCAGTCAACAAGCCGGCTCGTGACGGACTGCAAATTGGTGCAGCCGCGTAATAATTTTCAAACAGAATGCCCTCATTTGCCATCGCGTCGATGCGAGGCGTTTTTACTTCACTCGCACCGTAACAGCCAAGGTCGTAGTACCCCTGATCATCAACAAAAATAACAATCACATTTGGTGACTCGGTCGCAGCAATCACTTTCGGTGGCCAACTCGCACCAATCGCAAAGCCAACCAGAACAAGAGCAACATAAAAGAACCGAACCATATTGTCCCCCATTTTCAAACTCTTCAAACACGTGCGTATCACAAGTGACTCATTCTTCAATATCTGCAGCAGTAGAACTCACCAATAGCTACGCAATTCATTTGTCGATTACCTTACCGGTAAACCGAATCAACTGCTTGAACCGTCCGACATGACAGTCTGGAAGCTTGTTGTCATCAAGCCCCAACGGTGGCAATACGATAGTGAGGACCAAACCCGCCAGCATGGAAACCCTCTCCATTGTCATGCGCTAGACATGAAAGTATGGACATTCATACAGCCAAGGTCGCCAATTCAGCGCTGTTACAGCGGAAGTTGGCCAAAACAATCCCTCAACAGGGACCCGGCCGACGAATCACTCACACTCCACATTGCTGCTAAACCCGGTTTCGTGTAAAATTGTGGTGTTGGTCGGGGAGGATCAAATAAATCCGTGCAGAGATACGTATGAACGTTTCCCCGGATGCAATGCTTCAATGAACTACACCTTGTAAAAAACAACTTTTGTCTCCTCGGCTGACTGCATTCCTAGTCATTTCAATTTTTAGATTTTTCTAAAATAGGAGCTAATTCATGTCTTTTTTTCATTTTAGACAGAGTGCGCACACTCAGAGTGCTCCCTCTTCGAACAACGACCGAAACGCGTTCACTCTGATTGAACTGCTGGTCGTAATTGCAATTATTGGTGTTCTTGTTGGCCTGCTGTTACCAGCTGTGCAACAGGCGCGTGAGGCCGCTCGTCGTAATGCCTGTGGAAACAATATGAAGCAGATTGGCCTTGCGGTTCACAACTACCTTGATATCAATCAGGAAGAGTTTCCTGCGGCTACATGGTACCTTGGCAGGGGCAAGAAAGGTCATCGGGATCGCGGTAGTCCATTTGTTTCTTTACTGCCTTTCATCGAGCAACTTGCTCTACACAGCAATCTCGACCACTCAAACACCGCAGCGCACGTGTTTAACCAACGCCCCAATGGTAATGGCACACCACAGCTTCAGAAAATTGTGCTTTCAGGCCTTGTTTGTCCTTCGGACTCATCTACAGGCATTGTGCCGAAAGGAATTCGTGGTGAAGATGTTGCATTTTCAAATTATCGTGCAAATGGTGGCCCAATGAATGCCGGCCCTGGCGGAAACTCTCATGCTGGCGGCTGCAGTACAAATTACAACGGGTACCGCCCTCGGTCAGGAGTTGGTAACCCAAATTACAATAAGATTTTTTATGAAGGGGCGTCAACGGGCAACGCCAGTCCAGCTGGCTGCTTTCATAGGAATGGCACGATAATTGATAGCAACGGTGCCCAAATCAAACTGGCTTCTATAAAGATGAAAGATATAACAGACGGTTTGTCAACAACCATTCTTTTTGGTGAAAATCGTTGGGAGTGCTCGGCGCAAACTCGCGATACCTGGTCAAAAAGCCAATCGTATGACCGGTCTAATACACTCTTCCCAATTAATTACGATTCCTGTATCGCAGGGGGGCCGGCAAATGCAAATTGGAAAGCCGCATCTGCCGATGCATTAGCGAAAGCAAAAGCGTTAGGGAAGACTGGTTGTGAAGTCAGTCATAATTGGAGAACGGAACGAGGATTCAAGAGCCAACACCCTGGTGTTGTAACTGTGATGATGGCTGATGGCTCGGTCCATACCATTTCAGAATCGGTTGATCATTTTCTTTTCAATCGTCTTGGGTGCCGAGCAGATCTACTCGTTGCCAGCGTCAGCAGCCTTTAGTCAAAACTTTTTTCAGCGAGATGGTGGCCCTAGGCACACGGGGCCACCATCTTCTTTGAAGTCAACCTTTCCGGAGTGACCCCATGCATCGCACTTTCAATGTTCTCGGGAGAATAACACTTTTCTTGGCCGCTTTGGCTTTCACCTTTACTGGGTGTGGATACCGACGGCCAACCCAGGTAAAGACAGCTGGAACAGTAACGCTCGATGGTGAGCCTGTTGCTCAAGCCTCGCTCATGTTTATTCCCGATTCCGGCCGACCAGCTTCTGGCAACACAAACACCAATGGAGCGTTTGAATTATCCAGCTATGGTGGCAATGACGGCCTCCCAGCTGGAAACTATCGAGTGACCGTCACAAAACTTGTCCTTAAAGATAAGTATCAAGAGCAACTCAAAAAACTTGAAACGCAGGCAGAGGAAGCCGCCGAATCGGGTGAGGCATCTGAGGCTGTCGACGTCGAGTTTAGTGACAACGCATACAAAAACGAATTGCCTGAAAAATATGCCGAACTCGACACAACAGATATCAATGTGACTATCACAAAGCAGCAGGAACCGCTTGTGATCTCACTGACATCAGAGTAATTGCAGATAACTCACAGGTCAGCAAATGACACCGGTTCAACCGAGCCGACAGCTGTACCATTCCAATTTTTGAGTGGAAAACGTGCGTGCTCCGTGAGCGCCTCGATGGCATTTGCGGTAGCGATTCCGTGCTTTTGAAGGATTTGTAAAAGAAGATTCGCCATGACAGCCGTTGCGGCACGCTGGGCACCGTCATCAATTTTGACAGCCAGGCCATATCCAAGTGCTGGTATCGATGCTGCCATGACACCCTCAGCACCAGACTTCACAAAGACTTCACCCTGAGATTCTTCGGTAATGCATGTATCCACCCGTCCTGCACCAGAAAGCATGATTGGGTTTTGCACGATTGCTGTCCGAATGCGTTCAGCAGCACGTGCCAACAACGGTGACAACCCTTCCCCGGTACCCAGACGAGCAAAGCCTGTAGCAACTGAAACAAGAGGCATTGAAAACGCAGGGATCGCACACCCATCGACACACGCCTGTGATTCATCGAGGTTTACACCTGTCACGTGAGAGATCGCATTGGTCACTTCACGCATGACCGGGTGATTTGCATCCGTATACCCAGCCATAGCAAGACCACGAATTGTCGCAACTGCAAGAAATCCACAGTGCTTTCCAGAGCAGTTGTTATGCAGAGCGGTTGGTTTTTTTCCACGTGCAGCAAGGGCTCGGGACTCACCAGAATCAAGCGGCCAGTGCGCACCGCACCCAAGTTGATCACAAGCTGAGTCAATCTTTTTGAGAATTGATTGTGCTGTTGCTACATGTAGCGGCGATCCAACGTGAGACCCACACGCAAGTGCAATCTCATCATCAGAAAATCCGTATTTATCAGCAGCACCACTGGCAACAAGTGGAATCGCCTGAATTGGCTTGATGGACGATCGCGGAAAGACAGAAGCGTCAATATTACCAACAGTTAGAACCGTTTCACCGGATGCAGTTGCAACAACGGCTCGGCCACGATGAAACGATTCTTCCTCTTGTCCACGTCGCACAACAAGTAAGCGAGGAGATATATCCATTGGAGAGAATGCTTCCAGCACCAACACCTGAAACAGAGTCTGACTTTTTGCCACCCGAGACCCGTCTCGGTTGGCCGATTTCACACTGCCCGTTTTCTATCTTTTTTCTCCCGAAATTTACAAACATAAGCACGAATCCGGGATTTAGGCCTGATACTCATCACTCGAGAAAAAAAGGCTTATACTTGGCTATCCGAAGCGATAAGTCAGGCGGCATCGCTTTCCACCACCCGATTGACCAGAAACTACCAGTAGACATATGCCTATTTCACGACTCCCCGGCCTCACTCTTTCCTCAACAACGATGTCAATTCTAGAGGCAGCCGATGCCGCCGGACAACTCACTCTTTTCAACTCTGTTGATGAGCTTGTTGCAGCAGCAGCCCCACCAGATGAGTGCAGTGAAGATGGCTTTTACACGGTTGGCTACGATGTACCAGATCGTGGTTTTGTACCTGAGGCAAAGGTCTGCCGTACGACAAATGGCATCGCAGCAAATTATCTTGATGCATACATGCGTCGTCGTGACCCTGACTGCATGGTGATTGCTGACGACCAGAACACGGACAAACCAACGTTCTCAAAACGGTTTGGCCATGAGTTTGACGGCCTTCGAAACGAGACAATCCAGTGGCTCAAAACACAGCCTATCGGCTGCTTTTTCTTTAAGTCCGGCGTACCGGACAAGCCTCTCGACGCGGTTGCGATCTGTCCAGCAAATGCTGGGTTCTTTGCTCTGGGCCTCGCGTTGCTGCAGGGCATTACCCCCGTCCAGGAAGTGCTGGACCAGGCTGACAGCTACTACCACGAGGCTGTTGTCTATGTTGCTCCACCATTTCGCCACACACACTTTGATGGCAAACAGGTGGTTGTCCACAATCGTCGCTTTGATGACAGCACAAGTCTGCATGAACTGTTCAGCTACAACCTGTACCCAGGTCCATCTGCAAAAAAGGGTGTATACGGGATGCTGCTGACCATGGGCGAACGGGCCGAAACACCATGGACAACAGCTCATTGCTCAACAGTGCAAGTCGTCACTCCGTACGAAAACGTCACGACAATCATGCATGAAGGAGCAAGCGGTGGTGGTAAAAGCGAAATGCTCGAACACATGCACCGCGAGGCTGACGGTCAGCTCAAACTAGCAACCAACACCGTGACCCATGACTCCCGGTCTCTTGCTCTCCCTCGAGGCTGCGAACTCCACCCGGTGACTGACGACATGGCTCTGTGTCACCCAACACTGAAGGGTGAAGACTCTCGCCCCGGCTCCCTTGCCTTGATGGATGCAGAAAGCGCCTGGTTTATTCGTGTCAATCACATCGAAGACTACGGCATCGATCCACAACTTGAAAAACTGACAATTTCACCTCCTGGGCCACTGCTGTTCCTCAATCTCAAGGCTCAACCAAACGCCACTACACTTATTTGGGAGCACACAGAGGACGAACCGGGCATACGCTGCCCGAACCC
>JAQWMC010000044.1 GCA_029246985.1 Pirellulales bacterium | reverse complement strand
CAACAACTCACATCCGCCTTAGGATGTCCAGGGTGCACAGTTGCCGGTGACCCAAACCTCTTCGCTGGCCGTATTGGTATTGTCTGTGGCAGTGGTGGTGAATCCGTACCGGTGGCTGCTGCTGCCGGATGCCAGACACTCGTCACCGGGGAGATCAAATTGCACGATGCTCTTGAAGCGTTGGCACACAATATGACAGTCATCGCTGTTGGCCATCACCTCAGTGAACGGTTCGCCATGGAACGAATGGCTGAAAAATTAAGTACGGCTCTTCCCGGCCTTCATTGCTGGGCGAGTACCGTTGAACAAGACCCTCTTTGCTGGCTCCCGAATAAATAGCCACCCGTATCCTCTTCGACCTGCTGAATCTGTATTGAAACAAAGAAAACATATGAGCCAATTTCTCACAGCACTGCCGGTATTCAACGAAGACAAGCATGTTCAAGAAGTCCTTGATCAGGTACGAAGGCATACTGACAACATCTTGGTTGTCGATGATGGTTCAACTGATAACACAGCATGCATTCTCAAAGAAAGAGCCACACAACGAGGTGACGTCACAGTCATTCACCACGAGACAAATCTCGGTTATGGTGCCGCTCTCGCCACTGCCTTTGCATATGCACTGCAACCTCGTGAAGACGGTTCGTGTTGGGACGGTCTGGTGACAATTGACTGTGACGGTCAACATCAGCCGCAACTCATTCCTTCTTTCATCGCTGCAATTGGCGATCCAAAAGACCCTGCTGCTGATATTGTCAGTGGAAGTCGCTACCTGAAAGATCTTCCAGACAATAGTCAAGCGCCCGAGGGTCGTAGACGTATCAACATGGAAATCACAGCGGAAATCAACGAGCAACTTGGCCTGTCGCTGACTGATGCCTTTTGTGGCTTTAAGGCCTATTCTCAAAAAGCCCTCCAGACACTTCCAGTCACCGAGCCCGGCTACGCGATGCCGCTTGAAGTCTGGGTACTGGCGGCAGTAGAGAAACTGAGAATTGTCGAACTACCTGTTCCTCTGGTCTATCTCGATTTGACCAGAAGTTTTGGTGGTGCACTTGATGATGGAACGACTCGTATTGCCCATTATCGTGATATTCTTGAACGAACAATCCGTTCGATACAGGCTAGGAGTGGCGTCAATCGCAGTGTCGGGTATGGTGTGGGTCCCCCTGCCCAGAGAGTCGACGCTTGAGTAATCACCCTCGCTTTGATCGCCGCAAACATCACCCACCGCCGGATTCCGGCGGTCGGCTGTTTGACCCTCCAATCAATCCGGATCCGACTAATCCAGCAATTGCGATTGATCACCTCGTTGACAACAACAAGTTGCTTCGAACAGCCTTTGATACCCAAGTCGGTGATCTCAAACTCTGGGAACTCGTTGCAGCAACTCGACGAGAAGTATTAACCGTGGCCACTGAGTACACGTCAAGCTATAGAGATGTCATCCGGCCTTCAAATACAGCCGAATGGATAGCAGCACCGATCATTATGGGTGGGCATCAGCCAGATCTCTTTCACCCCGGTGTCTGGCTTAAGAATTTTGCGATTGATGCATATGCTCGACGTCTTGGTGGCACAGCCATCAATTTGATTGTTGATACGGACTACTGTCGTTCAACAAGCGTTGGCGTTCCTGTCGGAACACCTGACTCTGCTCGACTGGAACATGTTCCCTTTGATCTCGCTGGGCCTCCGGTTGCATGGGAAGAACGAGGTGCTAAGGATATAGAATGTTTTCGATCGTTCGGTCGCCGAGCTTCTGATCTTCTTACACCACTTGTTCCTGATTCGATCCTGCGACGATGGTGGCCGCTTGCTGTTGAAAGATTGGGTGAGAGTCATCGAATTGGTCTTGCGATTGCGCAAGCACGGCACCAACTCGAAGAACGCTATGGGCTTGAAACAATTGAAATACCAGTCAGTGAATTGATGCGACTTCCAACTGTCATGGTCTTCATGTCGTGGCTTCTTGCGAGAAGTCGAGAGCTCCATGGTGCATATAACGCAGCTCTTGGTCGGTATCGAAGACGGCATCACCAGCGAGGACAAGCTCGCCCAATGCCTGATCTGGTTGAAAAAACAGTCGATCCATCAGAAGGCCCATGGTTTGAAGTACCGTGGTGGATCTGGTCAGAAGATGACCTGCAGCGACGACGGGTTTTTGCAAATACGAATACGCCAGGTGTCCTCATATTGTCTGACATGGAAACCTTACGAGTAGAGCTTCCTATTTCACTCGATACGCCACCCTCAAAATGGGTTGATGCTCTCTCACGAATGGAAGAACACGCCTTACGTCTACGACCACGGGCCATCATGACCACACTTATTGCCCGCCTTCTTGTCGCCGATGTCTTCGTCCACGGGATCGGTGGTGCGGCGTACGACGAAATCACTGACGATATTGTCCACACACTCACTGGTTGTGAGCCACCTCGACATGCGGTGGTTTCAGGAACACTCCGTCTGCCTCTGGAAGCCCGATTCCCGGACCTTTCCAAGCAGCAACCGCTTGCAGAACTTGCCGGTGTCCATCGAACGCTCCGAGACCTTGAATTTCATCCAGAATGTCATCTTGAGCCGTTCTCAGACCAACCAGAGGCCGTCAGAGACCTGATCACAGAGAAACGGCGGTGGATTGATACTCGGCCCACAGCGACTCTTGCACGCCGACGCTGTCATGAAATTCGATCGATGAACGCCCGTCTTGCCTATCACACGCAACCTGTGCGACAGCAATTATTGGACCGTGTTGGACCACTCGCAACCGCCATTCGGGCACAAAAAATCTTACAAACTCGGGACTTTCCATGGTGTTTTTTCCCGGAAAATCAACTTCGTGAGTTCCTCCTACTGGAAATCGATTGAGTTTCGACATATCGTGTCGGGTAACGGAATGAATTTTTACCTCCTAGGGACAGGAGACAATATGCTGCCGGCACGATCTTCCCGCACATCTTCATCATCGCGGACACGTTCTTTTCGCAAACCATCTCATCGCAGTCAGCCAACACGAAGCAGTCGGCCAACCACCGTCAAAAAAACTTCTCGTGTTCGAAAACGTTCGACAGCACAAACGGACTGTGACATCCGTCCAACCGCTGTTGTGGCTCCAAAGAAAAAAACGGCGGCGGCATCATCTCGTCGTCGGAGTCAATCCGCTGCAATAAGCACCGTTGAAATCCGACCATCGGGTACCATCTTCAGCCGCCGTTCAAATGCAAATCGAGAAGCGATCCATCATCTTCCTGAACACCCGCCAGTCGACCTCACTCCTCCAGCCTGGATGCAAGAAGAGTGTCAGGTAGGACCAGCACAAGCTGGTGATCAAACTGAAATTCTCCAGCTCCTTTCAGGCTTGCCATCACCACCAAGTCGGGCCGAGTTCCATGCGTCTGTTGATCATCCAGACCATGATTCGGCAAACCGATTGGTTGCTCGACTAGCTGGAAGAATTGTTGGCCACATTGAAATTGCACCACGCACAATCATGGTTGGTGCTGCTCCGGTAAAAGCCGCTGCTCTTGATCGAGTCGCTATTCTTCCCGAGTGCCGTGGTGCCGGGCATGGGCAACGACTTGTACAAGCAGCCGAACGAAGGATGCGCGAACTTGGTGTTGTAGCCGCATTCTCAAGAACACGAATTGCGTCATCGTTCCATGATTTGGGCTGGAGTGTTCTAGGTCGTGACTGTGCATCGCCTGGTCGTCCAACTGACATCCTCTCTCGTCTCCTCGCCGCACCAGAACGCCAAGGGCCTGAAGTGACGATGCGGCAGTGGAGGCATGTTGAACTTCCAGCCATCTTGAGAATCTATGAGCAGAATGCTGCTCGATTTGTTGGAACAACAGCCCGCACTGAAGCGTATGCTCGATGGCTGGTGAGCCGCAAAGCATTCGATTCTATTATCGTTGCTCTCCAAGGAAACGATCGATACGACCTCCATGAAACGACTGCAAAAATTGTTGGATACTGCATTCAAACAGGCGGTCGTGTTCTCGAAGTGATGGCTGACCCGGAATACCAAGGCCTTGAACGTGAAATTCTTGCACGAGTCTGTGCAGAAGCCATTGAAAATGATCGACAAGAACTGATTTATGAATCGAGCCCGACCGATCCTCTCCATGAGGACGTTCGTGGACCGGCATGTGATGACCAATCACCAGCAATCGTATCCCGTGTCGCACCGCAGGACCGAATGATTGTCGCCCGTATCTTTGACCCACAAAGCCTCCTGACGGCAATGGCGCCAACACTTGCCAGCAGAGTTGTCCAAGCAGGAATTCGTGATACGGTTGAGCTCGGTTTTGACAGTGACACCTTCCGAGGGTCAGTGACCATTCCTGCTGCCAAGGACGACGGGCCACGCGAAGCCACCGTTCAACCGGGCCGAGTCGGCCGGAGCTACCTCAAACTGACTGACGATGAATTTACGCGCCTTCTTTTGGGGCAATGTGACCCTCTTGAGGCAACAACAGCAGGGCGTCTTGAGCCATCAACACAGCTCTCACAGAAGCTTGCGGAACAACTCTTCCCGAGACTGCCGCTTTGGTGTCCGATGTGGGATGACGTGCCGGCGTAGGAGTCAGCAAGTCGCACTCCGAGTCATTCACCCTTAGGCAAGGGATTCATCTGCAAGCCATTGGTCAGCCCAACCACGAACGCCATCAAGCCCTTTTCGATGGCAGAAGTCACCGAGTGTTTCACTCTGCTCGCGCTCAGCCTTGTAACACGCTAAGACCGCTGTGATCTCTCGGGGAAGATCATCAAAAGGAATTACGTCTTTATACTTTTCATTCAACCGGTCACCGAGCAATCGACCGCCAAGGAATATTGTGTACTTTCCGAGCGTCCGGCCAACGATACCAATATCTGAGTTATAAGGTCGTGCACAGGCATTTGGACAGCCGGTCATTCTCAATGTGAACGCATCTTTGTCTAAACCAAGTTTGGCGACTTCTGGCTCAAGGAGATCAATCAATCCCGGCAGCACCCGTTCACTTTCTGCCACTGCAAGGCCACACGTTGGCAAAGCCACACACGCCATACTCCACCGTCTGAGCGTTGAAATCTCTTCTGATGTTTTCACTCCATGATCGTGAAGTATTGTCGCAATGCGTTCTCGGTCACTCTCTTCAAGATCTGTAAACAAAATGCTCTGATGAGCAGTAATCCGCACTCCGGGTGTCATCTCAGTAAGAATTTTCCGCAAGGCTGTTTTGAGCTGAAAACCTTCGTGGTCGATGATTCGGCCGTTTTCAATATTCAAACCATAAAAGAACTTACCGTCACCCTGCTCAAACCAACCGATATGATCATCGAACCCATGGACATCGACCTCTCGGGCTGCCGTGAGTGGCTTTCCAAAATATTCCTCGACCTTTGCTCTGAAGGCTTCAAAGCCCATGTTGTGAATGGTGTACTTTAACCGGGCGACTTTTCGATCCGATCGATTTCCGTAGTCTCGCTGTACTTCAACAATGGCGACGGCAATATCGATAACATCCTCGGCCGGAACAAAACAAAGACGCTTTGCGAGTGCAGGAAAGGTCTTTGCCGCACTTGGGGTGACTCCCATACCACCGCCAGCAAGCACGTTATAGCCCACAATTTTTCCATCTTCATGAATCGTCAGAAAACCCAAGTCATTTGCGTAGACGTCGACACAATTGTCTTCGGGTAGTGCGAAAGCTGTCTTAAACTTTCGGGGTAAATATGTCGGGCCATAGATCGGTTCGACTTCGTGTCCATTTGCCCCACCAGAAGCAAGTGTCTTTTCCCCTGTTTCATCATCGGTAAGCCAAATCTCATGGTATGCGGTTGTTCGGGGAGCAAGTGCTTCAGCAAGCTCCTCTGCTTTCGTCATCATTTCATCGCGTACTGAATTGTTTCGTATGGGAGCAGGGCAGCACATTACATTGCGTTCAACATCACCGCAGGCAGCGAGTGTTGTTAATTGAATATCATTAATTTTTTGAATGTATGCCTTGAGATCTCCTTTGATAACACCGTGGTGCTGAATCCCTTGACGCGTTGTCAGTCGAACACTTCCATTTGCAAGATCATCTCCAAGATCAATTTGTGCCAGCATCTGCGAAGCCGTAAGTTTCCCACCAGGAATTCTTGTACGAATCATGAAGGAGATTTTCTTCACCCGCTTCTCGCCAGGCTCCAACTTTTTCTTATCACGATCTGCTTGCTGGTATGTCCCATGATTCTTCAGCAGTTGAATGCTGCCTTTTCCAAAGCCAGCCTCCCCATCAGTGAGTTCCTCCGGAATGTCACCCTTCAGGTAATCACTGTCGGTTTTGAAGACCTCAACAGCACTCGGCTTCACAGGTGCGGATTCGTCTGGCATCGCTTCTTTTCCATCCTTCTCAGTAATAACACGTGCCTGGCAGTGGCACGACAAAACGGCGAATGTTCTAATAATAGGCAATTTTATGTAGAGTGGCGATAACAGTTCACTGAAATAGACAAAAACACGGGCTTCAAAACCCCTTGTTTACAGGACTTAGAAGGTTCGAGGGTTTTCGTGCAGCCAACACTTATTACACAGCTAGTTGCCGGTGACCACGAGGCCTTTGCGGCACTGTACGACCGGCTTGGAGAGAAACTGTATGCAACCGCAGTTCAATTGAACTGTACTCACCAAGAAGCAGAAGACATTGCCCATGATCTTTTTGTAGAACTTGCTCGCCACAGACAACAACTCAGTGACGTAAAATATCTTGATGCCTATATTTTTACCATGCTACGAAACGCTGTCAGCCGCCTGCAGCGACGAAAAAAAATTGGCCTCAAAGCGTTCCTGCAATGGGCCTCTGATCAAGTTGCACGCAACCGAACGCACGACGTTCCAGCAACTCTTCCAGATGACAACCTATCCAAAGCACTCAATCTCTTACCAGAGGGACAACGCACTGTCCTTATTTTGAAAGTCATATCCGGACTGAGCTTTAAGCAGATTTCTTCTGTTGTTGGAATCAAGACGAATACTGCGGCGAGTCGATATCGCTACGCAATCCAAAAACTCAAAGGCACACTTGGGCCAGAGGATGAATAGAAATGAAAAATCAAAACCCATCACACAATTTAGAAGTATTCAACAGTGAAGAAGAAATTGGTTTTCTGAAGGAACTTTGCACAACAAAATGTGCACCACCGCACACACTGCGAAAACGTATTTTGGCAGACGTCAACAAAGTCTTGACACACTCCCTAAAAGATCGGCTCGATTCATTTACGCACTACTTTCTAATCATCAGTTTCATTGGCCTGATTTTATTTTTTAACGCGATAAGCTACTCACCCGTACAGCCGCGATATCTAATCCACCATCAACAAGGTCAAAATGGTTTACCTCAAGCTTTTTCATTACCGAGAAGAACAGCTGATCTCGAAAAACTCTAATTGAAATCTTTTCACGCGAATTAAATGAGCAACTCCATCATGTCTATCTTTTCATTTTTTCTTATTGTGCTGCTAACCTGCCTGCTGTGGACAGCTGCCTGCACCGCTGCTGCTGTTCGATTAAAAAAACCTTTGCTGCGACGACTACTGCTCACTTTGGGTTTTCTTGCACCACTGTTATCCCTCTTGCCATTTGTTGCATTCACAACCATTCTCGCATTTGTTGCGCATCTTCAGGTCAACTGGTTTCCATTGGCGATTTCTATTTTCATTTCGACGATCATAGGCAGTGGCCTGATTCTCCTCCGAGGCACACAGCCTGACGGTGGTGGATGGAAGACAGTCCCCGCTGCGAACTGGTCTCCGCTTGCCTTGTTCACACTCTTTTTGCTGACAAAGAGCGTCACAGCAGGAACGATTCTTTACCTTAATCAAACCGTTGCAGCAAAAGCGCAGGCACTCCAGAACGAAGCTGCTATTTTGATGACCACGCATCTTCCGCTGAATCTTCCTGATCAAGAAAATGCAGAGGGTCTTTATCGAGGAGCTTCCGTAATTTTTGAAGATGATGATGATGCGTTTCAAGAAATTGTGCAAAAATCCTCTAAAATGCGTACTGATTCCGTCGATCCTGAAGCAATCGCGTTTCTCACAAGATACAAAGACACGCTCGATCTTCTCCGTCAAGCGGCCACACGCCCGGTTTGTCGATTTACACGGGACTATTCGCGCCCATCGGTTGACATGCATCTTCCAGAGATGCAGTTTTTTCGGAATGCCGCCAGAATCCTTGCCGTATCAGCACACTATCAAGCATCGGTTGGTAATATGCCGGCGGCTCTCCGTGATGTGAGCTCAATTATGAAAATGAGCCTGCATGCTTCGTCTGAGCCTATTCTCATTTCTGGGCTCATAGGCCTGTCCATTGATGGCATTGCCGTCGATGTCCTCATTGATATTCTTCCGTTCATCGATACTGATGCTCTTTCACTTCTGAAGCGTGATGACATTCATAACTTTCTTTTCACTCCACCATCCTTAGCAAAAAATATTTACGGCGAAGAGTCTTTTGGCTTAAACGTATTTTCGATATTTGGAACAGGTGAATTTGATCAATGGCAACTTGCATCATTGTTCCTGGATACTTTAAATGTGCCTGACTCGATCTATCAGCAAAATGTTTTTCTTAATCCAGCTCTGGCTGCGTATCGCATTTTCCTCTTTCCTCAAGATCTTGCTGCTTATCGACAGACGATGCACAGCTACCAAAGAGTTTCCGAGAGTTCCGATTCATATGCTGCAAAACAGACTATTCTCAAAAAGATAGAAGATGATTTATCGTCTGGCAGGCCGAAGGGATTTATTACGGCACTTGTGACACCAGCGATCGGCAAAGCAATCGAGAATGTTGAAAAGGCGAGAATGCGACATACAACCGCTCTGGTCGCTATTGCTGCCACAGAGTTTCGGATAGCACATGGAAGCCTTCCAGAGAAAGCAGACTCGCTCGTACCTGATTTTCTTCCATGCCTTCCAAAAGATACTTTTCACGCTACATCGCGTGTACGTTATTCAAGCAAGGACGATGGTGTGGCTATCTACTCCGTTGGGCCAAATGGCAAAGATGATGGCGGGCCAGGTCCTGAAATGGATAACGGTCAACCAAAGACCGATGATGTCGGTATTTTTCTTCGACAAGCACCTCCCGTATAAGCTGCCCAGAAAAAAGGAGCCTCTGCGATATGTATGTTCTCAGTGAATTATTACCGAGTTCTTTTGGCGTTGTGTGCACTCGCCGTGGCTGGCAACTTGTCTGCCTCAGCAAAGACCGTAACTGATATACCAACACACCCTCTTGGTGATTGGGACATCGTTGTGGCGAATCAGTGGGCCAGAGAGGAGCGAGGGATGATCGCCTTTCGTAAAGTCCCAGTTCATACCTGGGTTGAAATAACTCGTGAGAAGATACGAGTACTTGGTCGTGAGCCAACCTCAGAAACTAACTTCGTTGATTCCGAATATGCAGTTACTTTTCCTGGAAACAGCACGCCTCACAAAATCGATCTTCGACAGGTAAAAACTTACCCCGCATACGAACTGAAGAGTATATTTCAATCTGATTATGAGCCTGCGTCAGTAACATTCGCTTGGGCCGGGCAGCCACGTCCCAAAGGATCGATTGATCCAACACCTGAGAATAAATATTCTTCTTTCAAACTCCGTCGCCGACAAAAGAGCGAATAAATAATGCTCTCGTTGATTGAACGTACGAATCACTCTGTTTCAACAACTGCAACAGGCAGGGCATTCCCAAAAAGCTCAAAGTCACGATAGGTCCAAACGACTTCTTTGTCGGGTGTCACCTCAATAATCTGAGGATTCTTTGGCCCCGCGTGACAGTTTACAAACAACGTATTTCCATTCCGTAGTCGCCGGACCTGCGTCACCCAGGCAAGCGTTATGCCTGGAAGATCATGCTGATCAAGTTTCCAGATAATTTCCTTGTCCGGCGTCACCTCAAGCACGCTATGCCCGTTGCCCGTTCCGATAAGTGTATTTCTATTTTCAAGACGCACAGCAGAATAGACCTGATCTCCAAAAGCCTCTGGGCCATGTCCTGATTTCGGTGGCTTGCCAAAAAGAGGGACGTCGAATTCCCAGATAACTTTTCCAGCTGAATCGTATTCGCGGACCACACCATCTTTTTCATGGGCAACGAGATAGGTTCCTGCTTCAGTTTTTCTCACGTTGCGAGTGTCTGAATGATGCGAAGGCGTATCGACAGTAAGTGCTATCTCTTTTTGAATGACCCCATCGTTATTTACTTCAAGGATGCGGGCTGACCCAGATTCAACAATCATTGTGTCACCATTTATAAGTCGTTGAAACGCATGGACTTCAACTTTTTTATTTGAATTTCCATTCCTTGTGGCATCGTATTCCCATACTTTTTGCAGACTTTCATCAAGCTCAATGATATGAGTCCACCCGTCCTGGTAGAGAAGATGACCATTCGGTAAAATATGAAGATCGTGTATCGCCCCGCACGGGACTTTCCATGCGACGCTTCCATCAGAGTTGACTCCTGCCAGCGTTTTCTTGGAGCCATCGGCAGCTATCAGTGAATGTCCTGTGACGTTTGCAGGGCCCACTCGTGCTTTCTGCATTTCTTGCACGCCAAGGGATTGACCATTATCTAATGGAAGGTCCTCGTGCCAGCTCACGAGCTGCTGACAAAGACGAGCCCGAACCTTATCAAAATCTTCTGCAATATTGTTTTTTTCACCCGGATCTTTGTGTAGATCGAAGAGCTGTATATTTTGTCCATCATAGTCACACAGAAGCTTCCAATTGCCGTCTCGAACCGCTAGATCAGGAAGCACTGTATCACCGAGTGCCTTATACATCTTTCTATCGGGTGGCCGCCGCCAATATATTGGACCATGGCTCACTGATTGCTTACCGCGAAGTGCGGGTGAGACATCCATCCCATCAAAT
>JAQWMC010000042.1 GCA_029246985.1 Pirellulales bacterium | reverse complement strand
AGATCTCGACAAGGATACGCTGCTTGATCTGATACGAGCGTATGAGCTTGCCTTCATTCGTCTTGGTGAACCAACAGAACGTGTCAAGCAGCAGGTTGCAGAGAAGTTTGCACCGTTGTTTCCAGCTGGACACCAAGCAACTCAATCACACCCAACCAAGCAATCTACCGCACGGTGGATCTGGTCAAACGCGCAGGCAGAATCTTCAGTTGGTGAGGAACTGACTTTTCAGAAAACGTTCTCTCTGACTGAACCCGTTAGTGCTGCTCATATTGTCGCGTCCACGGACAATGGCAGTGATATTTTTCTCAATGGAGAAAAAGTAACATCGTGCAAAGACTGGATGTACCCAGTCAGTGAACCTGTGAAGGTACCGTTCAAAGAGGGTGCAAATACGATACGGGTTTCAATGAAAAATCTCGGAGGCCCAGCTGCCCTGAAAGTGAGTCTCCGAATACGACATAAGGATGATCATGAAACTGTGATCGATTCTGACGATTCCTGGGAATGGACATCGGGGCGAGTAGCAGGGGCATCATCACGTGACCACCAATGGAAACAGGCAGCAGTAACACGTTCACAGAACACATGGTCTCAAACAGATTCTGCATTTACAAAAAATATTCAATTTGTAGAAGTGAAAGATGACTATCGAGAACTCAATAGAGCGCTATCAAGTTTGCTTGTGGCTATTCGGGCACCTGGAATCGTTTCAAAATTAACCGGTCTTTTAGAAACTGAGACCTCTGGTGAAACAAACCTGGCGCCGAATGAGGCTGACCTTGAGCGCATTGCAAAGCGGAATGCTGGCTACGGTCGTGCTGTCACGGGAGTGCTTGAGAATCGAACTGATCTTCTGCAGATTCATTACGCCTACATCCTACGAACAGTCAATGAAAAAGAACTCTGGACAACTGCAGATCGCAAAGCCTACTTCACGTGGCTGAATCGGGCACAAACATGGACAGGTGGCAATAGCTATAGAAAGTTCCTTGCCAACATCGAAGCAGAAAGTCTTAAAGGGTTTACCGAAAACGAGAAACTGGCTCTTGAGACGCTTGGTGTACGGAAACCGTATATCCCACCACCACTCCCGAAGCCTGAAGGTCCGGGTCAGAAGTGGACTGTTGATACCGTTCTTGCCTCAACCACCACAGGCATGAAACAACGACGTAATTTTGCGCATGGGAAACGCACGTTCGAGGCAGCCCGGTGTATCGTCTGTCACCGTTTTAATGGTGACGGTGGTGCCACGGGACCTGACCTCACGCAGGCGGCAGGCCGTTTCAAAATGAAGGATCTCATTGAAGCCATTGTTCTTCCAAGCAAGGCCGTGAGTGATCAGTATCAGGCCCATGTCATTCAGACAGTACAGGGGAAGGTGTATACAGGCCGCATTATCAGTGAGAATGAAAACGACGTGACTGTTGTCACTGATCCTGAAGATGCCACCAAGTTTGCAGTAATCCAGAGGGACGATATTGAAGAAATGTTTGCTGCAAACCAGTCCCTTATGCCAGCCGGACTTCTCGATCAGTTGAATGAAGAGGAAGTTCTCGATCTCCTGGCCTACACACTTTCACGTGGCAAGGGAAATGGTCCACTTTTCAGGAAGAAAAAGTAGAGCGTCTAACCCCACGAAATATACAAGTGTGAGCGAGAGCACCCCGTATCTTTCTATCGCGGCAACACAACCGATTCCGCATAGACCATTTTTCCAGTCCGTCCTTCATGGTATTGAAAAATAACCTGAGGATGCGGGTATGCAACGAGTCGCTCACCACCGAGCTGTTGTGGCATGTTAAATACATTGTTGAGCTGCACAACAAGGTAATGCGGATACAGACGCTGCAATCGTGGAAGATCTTCAAGCACATAGGTACTCCAGCGAATGTCACACGGTTGACCACCAGAATTATAAATACCAGTCGCAGGTCGATTATCTTCATCGAGACTCGGAACATGATTCACTGAGTTGTGTGGTCCGGAACAGAACTCCCAGACACGATCCGTAATCTGTATGGCAAAACTGTTATGCAGATCACCTGTCATGACGAAAACAGGTCGATTGAGCGTATCCCAGAAGGCTATGAGCTTCTCACGCTCATCAAGAAAAGCAGTCCAGGCTTCTTCTTTGTTTGATGCGGCCTCAAAACCACCAGCACCTCGGTGGGGAATCATAAAGGGCACTGACGACACAACAAAGAAAAAGTCAGCGTCACTCTTATCCATGCTTTCCATGAGCCACTCTCGCTGGTCCATACCGAGCATGGTGAGGTTCGGCTGGTGCGGACGGCTTGTGTCGTGCATTTGCCTAGCACCACGAGTATCAAGCAGAAAAAACTCACAGTTCGCAACACGGAAACTTCCGTAGCTGCGGCGCCCAATCGAGTAATGAACTTTTCCATCAACAACTGGAACAGGAAAGATTCGGACTCGGTGTTTGTCGAGAACCTCACGAATTTCATACACCCGTGAATTTGGATCGCCTAACGAATCATCATCATATCGAAGATCATTCACACCAGCCTCTGGTGTTCCCCAATGCACGTGAAGATTTAACATTTCATCTAACGGAAGAGATGTAAAATCTGCATTGGAATCAACAAGAATATCGCTGCCAGTTGAAAGCTCGGCCTGACCGTGGTGAACAGGGTGTGGAAAAGCCGCTGGATTCGCCCAGCCGAGATAATCAAGCCATGCCCGAGTACCAATATCGCGAAACACCGCACGACGATTCCGGCGACCAGTACTTCCTGCTCCCCAGATATCATTGACTAACTCATGATCATCAAACGTAAAAAATCCTGGGACCTTTCGATGCCATGCCGATAGATTCGTCCCTCGATCGAGATAGAGTTTGTAGTTTTCCCACACGCCAACAATTGTTGGCATATCACGAACAACCTCCGGCAGCTGTTCGACATCGACTCCCTGCTTCTCAGCCCACGCGTCAACTGGTGTTGTACGAAGTTCCTCATATAACCAGTCTCCGTTCATGATCTGAAAGTCAACTTCGTCGGCGTGTTTATCAAGGAACGTTGCATACGTCGGCAGACTTGGACCAATCCCATGTAATGGGTTTTGGTTTGCACAGGATCCAAATGTGAAAGAAAAATTAAAGAGCCCACGCGGATTATGTTTTTGGTCACGCAGCGCATTGCTGTCCGGAAGGGTGCGAAATGTTGCAGGAACACCAGCTGGATTTCCATCAATGAAGACGCTGGCCACGTACTCTGTGTCCGGATCAAGACCATGAAGCGTGGTCCATCCCGTAAAGTCATGGGTAGCTGTTGTTTGAATGCTTTCTGAAATACCGTTGAGCGATGCAGAATCTTTCCCGAAGTGAAACTCAATTGTTCCTGGTCCATTGGTGCGAGCCCACATTCGTACACTTGAACTCGTCACCTCACCAAGAAGCGGACCATGTGTGACAACGCTCGCCGATTCTGCAGATTCTACTGGAATGGAAAGCGCACTACTTATGAGCACGAGAAGCGAGGGAACTACAAATCGTGACAAACGTTTGTTCTTCATGGAAATAAAATCTCTGGAGTACGAGAAGAAAGGGAAGGGTTACTTCCGTAGGAACTATTTGAGTACTACGTTCTTCTGCAGTCTACCCCTTCAGAAGAATCAGCACGTGCGAATAGGCTTGTAGAAACACACCCCAAAAAAGCACTCCGCATCCTTAGCAGACTCTTCTACAAGACGGCCTAGTAATGTCTCTTGCGGTTCGTCACGATACTACACATGCAAAAGCCAGTCCTCACAATAAACGATCTCGCCACTGATTTTCTTGAGTGTCCCGATCGTCATGACACCGGTTCAGAAAAATGGGATCGCTATCGTGGCAGGACAACATCCACGGGAAAAGAAATTCTTCCATTCTGGGTGGCTGATATGGACTTCAAATCGCCTGACGTTGTACTCGATGCGATTCGTAAAAGAACGGACCATGCAATCTTTGGCTATACGCATGAGACCCCTGGCTTTGCAACAACTCTGACTACTCATCTCCATGAGCAGCACAACTGGCAGATTGATCCATCATGGGTCATTGGCGTGCCTGGCATTGTGACAGGACTTTCCATCACTGCTCGACTCTTATCCCAACCTGGTGATGGCATTCTTACGTTGACACCGGTTTATCAGCCATTTCTCTTTCTTCCAAAGCTTGCAGAGCGGCGGAGTGTGCGGGTCCCCTTGCATGCCGATGTCAATGCACAACGATGGACCATCGATTGGGAATCACTTGAAGCGGCCATGACACCCGATGTGAAAATCTTTTGGTTGTGTCATCCGCACAACCCCACTGGCAAAGTTTTTACTCGAGAGGAACTACTCCGGATTGCAGACCTGTGTGAAAGACGAGGAGTGACCGTTGTCAGTGATGAAATCTGGGATGATCTCATCCTCGATGATTCATGCCACATTCCATTTGCCAGTCTTGATCATCCGGCAGCACGTCGATCAATAACATTTGTTGCTGCCTCAAAAACATGGAATATTGCCGGTCTCGGCTGCGCTGCAGCGATTGTTCCAAATGAAGATTTTCGCAAACAATGGCGGCAGGCTGGGGGAGGGCTTGTCCCCATGGTCAACCCGCTTGGCTATGCTGCGTCTGAAGCCGCTTGGAAGAATGGTGATCCTTGGCGACAGAAACTTTTGGACGTCTTGAAATACAACAAGCAGCTTGCGGTCGAGGCCATTCATGAAATATCAGGCATCTCCTGCATACCACCGCAGGCAACGTATCTCCTTTGGGTCGATTGCAATGAGTGGGTTGCTGGTCAACGTTCTGGCCAAAATCAACCACAACAAGCGTGCGAAGATGCTGGTATTGGGCCGTCAAATGGATCCGAGTTTGGCAGCCCCGGCTTTCTACGGCTCAACTTCGGCTGCCCACCGACTGTACTACAAGAGGGTTTACAGCGATTACGGGATGCGTTTGGTGCACGCAAAACTTCTGGTTCGTAGCACCGTTAATTAAGGGCCCAAATAGTCTTTATCCAGCAAAAGCACTGACGTGTTGAGCTTGAACAGAAAGAAGAATCTTTTTGATGCATTTTGGGAGAGTGTTTTTCTTTGATACGCTGACCGTGGGGTTTTTGGGATATGGCGTCCCCCCCGTATAAACACAACGAAAGGTGACCTATGCGAATTCTAACCACATGTTTACTTCTTGCTTTTACGTGTCTTGCACTGTCTCTCTCAGTGAGCAGGGTTGCACAGGCTGAAGAAAAGGCAAAGAAAAAGCCTGACCCAGCCAAAATGTTTGAAAAGAAAGATGCCGATGGAGATGGTGCTCTTACTCTTGATGAATTCAAAAAAGGTATGAAGGACAAGCAACTAGAAGGCGCAGAAAAACGTTTCAAGAGACTCGACGCAGATGGAGATGGAAAAGTCACTCTTGAAGAGATGAAAGCCGGTCTCGCTGCCATGGGCAAGAAAAAGAAGAAAGAGTAAGAATTCTGTAAATTTGTGAGAGTTTTTAGGAAATTTGACGCACAGTTCTACCTAGAAACCGTGTTGCTGTCTTGCCTATTATCTCTCTCAATAGAAGAATACGAGTGCTGGTGAGCCACATCTGGTGTGGTTCACCAGCTTGTTTCTAAGACATCTAGAAGGACCGTTTGCATGAATATCTCTGTGATGAATTCGAAAAGTTACGTGCAACGCACCAGCAGACTCAATAGCGCACGTCTTCTCGTTGTCTTCTCTCTCTTTTCATTTCTTTTTATTACGAATGTGGCACACGCGCAAAACCGTGCGGCCATGCAGAAACGATTGCAGGCGGCGAAACAGAAACAAAAGCAGTGGACGCCTCCACCCGTGCGACTGCCCGAGGCCGTCATTGAAAAACCGAAAACGCCGGTCATTTCTGTCAAAGAAATTGACCGAGAGCCTGCTGCTCGGAAGAGTGTCACTGATGCAGCCGATGCCATCGACAGAATTCTGAAGAGTGAATGGTCTGCCGCTGGCATTACACAGAGTGAAGCACTTACTGATGAACAGTTTGTACGGCGAACCTATCTGGAACTTGGTGGCCGTATTCCTCGTCTTGATGAGGCAAAGACATTTCTTGGTAAATCTGGGCAAGAAAAACGCATCGATCTCATTGACGATCTCTTGACCAGTCCAGACTACGTCAGCCATTTCTACAACTTCTGGGCAGATATCCTTCGTCTTAAAGAAAGGCCTGACGTCCAACGCCTTGTTTTTGAACCCTACATGGATTGGGTAAAGCAGTCGATTGCCAATAACACACCGTACAACACATGGGTATTTACCATGCTCACAGCGGATGGCAAACTCTGGGATAACCCAGCAGTCGGCTACCAATTGCGCGATCGAGGTATGGCGCTACCATACATCGATAATACAGTGCGTGTATTTCTTGGCACACAAATTGGATGTGCCCAATGCCATGATCATCCTTTCGACAAGTGGACCCAAAAACAGTTCTATGAACTTGCTGCATTGACAAGTGGTACCCGTGATCGTGATTTTTCTGGCAAGGGTGGTGGCATGTCGTCAATGATGGGCATGGGGATGCAGGCCCAGGCAGGGAATGCAAAAAAACTTGCGAAAGAACTCAATGAGGCACGTAAAGAAAGGAAAGTACCGGCCAGTACGCTTCAATTTCTCAGACTGAATACGACCTCAGTCAACTTCAAGCCCACGCCTCTCAAACTGCCTCATGACTATCAGTACGATAATGGGGCACCAAATCAGAAAGTTGACGCCGCAGTGCTGTGGGGAACGATTCCTGAGCAATATAAAGATGCGGACGGCCGTACGCAGTTTGCTGCGTGGTTAACAGCTTCTGACAACCGACAGTTTGCACGGGCAATAGCGAATCGCTTATGGAAAAAGATGTTTGGTGTTGGTGTTGTTGAGCCAGTTGATGATTTTCAAGATGGAAATATCCCGGCTTCTGAAAGTCTTTTAGAACATCTCACCGATGAAATGCTCCGTTTAGATTTTGACCTCCGTGAATTTATTCGCATCATTGCCTCCACGGAGGCTTGGCAGTCACGAGCAGTTATTCATGAACCAACGGCTGCTGAACCATATCTTTTTACGGGTCCAGCGCTTAAGAGAATGACAGCTGAACAATTGTGGGATTCGACCCTCACACTTGTCGCAAATAATGAATGGGCCTTTCAGCGACCGTCAGCTGAGGAAGTGAAAAAGGTTGCTGCCGTCGATCTTGGTACAACGCAATTTGATGAGTTTGTAACAATCTGGAAAAAATATAATGAGGAGTTAGGGCGCGGTGGGTACACCAAAAAAATCCGCTCTGTTGCTGGCTATAAAGACCAGATACTCGTGCGATCGAGTGAACTGCCTCTGCAGACACTCCCACTGAGCCACTTCTTGAGCCAATTTGGTGTTGGTGATCGTGACTCGATCCAGAGTAGCAGTGAGGGTGCAACAGTTCCTCAAGTGCTAACCATGTTTAATGGGTGGACCACTCACACCATGCTCGAACGAGGATCAGTGATTTACGACAATGTTGCAAAACAGAAAACATCAAAGGGTGCCGTCGACACAATCTTTTTATCCATCTTGGCACGACGTCCAACGGTTACTGAATTGGGGCTATCCCGTCGAGAGATTGAAACATCTGCTCAAAGTCCGGCAGCAGGTTGTGGAAACCTCATTTGGGCACTGCTCAACACCAGAGAATTCATGTTTATTCAATAACAGAGCTATTTTCGTTAGAAACAATTCCGTTTCCTGTGTCATTAAATTATGAAAGTCTGGAAACAGTGTCTCTGACAGGTGACCGCTCGGGACATGGACTGCTTCCAATTGAAGGAGTCACCAGCAATCGCTCAACAAACATGAGTATTTTTGACGACTAATAATGAATAGTTGTCCAGGATTAAGTAGATGCCGACGGTACGCAGTAGCAATGATTCCAACTGTCCATCTCGATTGTGGAACAAAAATCCATTAATTTGCGTAATAAATACCAGAGAATGACATAATCTTACTAGGGCTTCACTTTCTGCATGGTGTCATTTGAGCTAAAATAAGGCTCGTTTGGCGAGCTCGTAGAAGCTTCGTAAGAACGATTTTTTGGGAGGAAACTACATGTCTGGTTCGTCACATTTTTCTGGACGGTGGCTGTTTGCAGCGTTTCTGTGCATTGGTATTTCACTGCTGAATGTATCGGCTTGGTCTGCAGAACCCGCTTCGGAAGAGGAATGGAAACCACCAAAGCTCCCTGAGGCTGTAACCGTCAAGCCAGAAGGCGCCGTGCTCAAGGTAGCACCAATTGATCGCGAAACGCGACCGGAAATTGAACAAGCAGCAGCACAAATTGATTCAATCCTTCAGGCCTATTGGGATGAGAATGAGACCAAGGCTGGTGAAAAAACCACAGATCATGAGTTTGTACGACGGGCGTATTTAGAACTTGCCGGGCGCATACCCACCATTGATGAAGCTCGTGCATTCTGTGACTCCACCAATAGGAAAAAACGTGGGCAGTTGATTGATGATCTTCTCGAGAGCCCTGGGTATGTCAGTCACCTTTATAACTATTGGGCGGATATCCTTCGGCTGAAAGAGCGACCAAGTCGTGATCTCTTTTTTGAACCGTATATGGCATGGGTTAAGGAATCGATTGCTGACAATATGCCATATGACAAATGGGTGTACACGCTACTGACTGCTAACGGCAGGGTTGTAGAAAACCCTGCAACAGGTTTTCAGTTACGTGATGCTGGCATGCCCTTGTCGTATGTAGATAACACCGTTCGGGTGTTCCTTGGAACTCAAATAGGATGTGCCCAATGTCACGATCATCCCTTTGATCGCTGGACCCAACAGGAATTCTACAAACTGGCCGCTCTGACAAATGGTAGCCGATTTTCAGCCAAACAGGTTCTCTTTGGTGGAGCATCGTTTGGGCCTGATGACTCTTTCAGTGACAGTGCCCCCGCGTCAGATTCACCATTCAAAAATGATGATGACCTGATTCCAAATCTTGCCCGCCTTCGCTACGGCATGCAAATGGCCATTGATGAAAAAAAGATCGGGGGTGGGATTCGGAATTTCTATGGTTCACAAACGATGATGATAAGCAGCATGGACGACGAGTTCCGGCTGCCCCACGACTACCAATATGAAGATGGTGCTCCACTTGATGTGGTCGAACCTGCTGTGTTGTGGGGAAAGATTCCTGAATATGCAGATGACGAAGATAACCGAGCTCGTTTTGCTGCCTGGCTCACAACTCCAGACAACAGGCAGTTTGCTCGAAATATAGCCAATCGCATGTGGAAAAAAGTAATGGGTGTCGGACTTGTCGAGCCAATCGATGATTTTCAGGAAGGAAACATACCGGCAATTCCAGAGCTGCTTGAGCATCTCACTGATGAAATGCTTCGGCTCAATTTCGATCTGCGTGAATTTGTTCGATTATTGGTTTCAACAGATACATATCAGAATGTTGCGGTCATCTACGACCCGACGGCAGCTGAGCCACACCGATATGCTGGACCAGCACTGAAGCGAATGACTGCTGAACAACTCTGGGATTCATTACTTACACTCATCGCAACAAATGAGTGGGCCTATCAACGACCGACTGCACAAGACCTGCAGACTGTCTACGGCATTGACATGTCTGTCCTGGACTACGAACAATTTGAACAGTCATACAAAAATTACAACGAATACAATCGAGGTTTGAGTAGGAGTCGCAGTAAAAACTGTGGCTTAAATGGGTTAGTTCTTGCTCGGGCAAGTGAACTGCCGCAGCCGAGTGGAGCAAGTCATTTACTCCGTCAATTTGGGCAGGGAGACCGAGAAGCAATAGAAACTGCAAGAAGGTCTGCTACAGTTCCGCAAATCCTGACGCTCTTTAATGGATGGATGACCCACGCCATGCTATCGCAAGGGTCGGTGATTTATGATTCAGTCTCAGCGCAAAAAACTATGAAGAGCGCTGTTGATACGATCTTCCTTGCTGTGCTGACCCATGAGCCAGATGCTGATATGCGGCGTGCCGCTGAACAAGAAATTCAACAGGCATCAAGTCCAGCTGCGGGTTGTGGAAACCTCATCTGGGCCCTTTTGAATACACGTGAATTTCTCTTTATCGATTGACCAGGTAGTAACATTCTCATTGAAAAGCTGTTGTCGTTAGAAACGGATGTTCGGTGAGCCAAAAATAGACACATCAACTCACACGCGGTCCACATGACAGGAGTCCTTACTATGTTTCACAAACGTTACGAAAAACATGTTGAGCATCACCAAACCAGGCGGGCAATTCTTTCCGGTATTGCCTCAACTCTTGGTGTGAGCGTCATGTCACCCTGGTCCCGTGTACTTGAGGCGGCACCTGCAACAAACGCTACAAAAGCAAAAAAGGTTATTTATTTCTACATGGGTGGAGCGATGAGTCACATTGACACGTTCGATCCAAAGCCAGATCGGCCAGATATTCAAGGTGATGTCGGTGTTGTGAAAACAAAAACACCAGGTGTTGTCTTTGGTGAACACATGACCAATCTGGCGGATCTACAGGATAAACTCGCTGTCGTTCGATCAATGACAACCGAAACCGCTGATCACCAGAAGGCCAGATACTGGTTACAGACATCGTACCCAGTGCTGAATAGTATTCGACATCCTTCGATGGGTGCATGGATTTCGAATGAAATGGGTAAGATCAATCAGGGACTTCCCCCTTACGTATTAGTCAATAGTGGTGGGAATGGTCATCCTGGTGCCGGATTTCTTGAACCCTCACTCACCCCTGTTCCTGTCGCTGATCCCGAAAAGGGAATCGAGAACACTGAGCTACCGAGCTATTTGACAGATGCTGTGTTCAAACGAAGGTTGTCGCTTGCCGATCGTATCGACTCGGGCTTCCGAGAACGATACGCGGGGTACCAACTTGAGTCATACAACCAGATGTATAAAGATGCAGTCAAGCTTATGGGTGGCACTGACCTTGAAGCCTTTGATCTCACAAAAGAAAAAGAAGAAGTGAAAGAACGATACGGATCTTCTAAAGTTGGGCTTGGAGCGCTCCTGGCACGACGCCTCGTTGAGGCAGACGTCCGCTTCGTTCAAGTTGATTATGGTGGCTGGGACATGCACAATGACGTCGCCAGTAGCATGGCAGATAAAGGCCCTGCTCTTGATCAAGCGGTCAGCGCACTTATTCGTGACCTTGATAGCAGTGGGCTTCTGAATGAAACACTCATTGTTCTTGCAAGTGAGTTTGGACGATCACCGGCTATAAACCAAAATGCCGGTCGCGATCATCACCCAGCAGCATTCTCCTATGTGCTTGCCGGAGCCGGTATCAAAGGCGGAGCCGTCTACGGTAAATCTGACGAAAAGGGTCATGGTATTGATGAAGACCCTGTCGGAATTACAGATTTCAATAGTACAATTACAGTCGCCTGCGGCCTGGACCCAAATAAGGAGCATTTTGCTCCAAATGGAAGGCCATTTAAGATCGGTGGCGGTGGTGACCCAATTTATGACGTTTTGACATAAAGATGGATTTCCTCACAAGATGACGTAAAAGCCGTGAAGTTCTCTTGCTTCACGGCTTTTGCATTTCTAGATTCTCTGACCAGATCGATTCACGGTCGACATCCAATTCGCCTTCGGAGAATTTCTTGTATGGCTCACTCTAAACAAAACTCTGCTCAGAAGATTCTTGGACTTGTTACATATGGTATGCCTACTCCCGTGCGTCAGGTTGTGACGTCGCGTTGGATTGCGACACTCATTGTTATTGTGGTGCCAATCCTCGTTGTGAGTGGTATTCTTTCCATTTCATGGAATGGTTATCAGCCTAGCTTCAACATAGATCAGAAACGAGCCGTTCAGGTAGAACGGGATGTTGAACAAGAGGCAACACGAGCTGCTCAGGAGTTGAAAGCATTTCAGGACTCCCGACGGCGGTGATAACCACATATGTTTTCACCAACCGTAGAGTTTGCGCATGCGACATGACCCAATCGACCCAGTGTTATTTGTTGAACACAGGAAGCAAATAGCTGCCAAACTGCCACCAAACAGTGTCGCCATCGTGCATGCAGCAGATCCACTCTCAACAAACGGTGATGGTGCTGTACGGTACGTGCCAGCTGCTGATCTTTTCTGGCTGACCGGTATAGAGCAGGCTGAAAGTATTCTGGTTCTAGCACCAGATGCAACGCACCCAGCACATCAAGAGATGCTGTTTATACGAGAGCCACATGCAAACTTGGAGACCTGGGAAGGGCACAGCCTCACGAAGAAAGAAGCCCAGACCATTTCTGGTATTGAAACCATTCTTTGGGCTGAAAATTTTTCTTCTACACTGCATTCCATCCTTGTAGAGAAAGCTCATATCTTTCTGAATACCAACGAACACGGACGGGCCGGTTTCGAGGTTGAAACGCGTGATCTTCGTATGGCGAGACAACTCCTGCATCGCTATCCGATCCATTCGTTCCAAAGATTAGCGCCACTTCTTCAGGAGCTCCGCGCGGTCAAAAAGTCGGGTGAAGTTGAAATTATTCAGAATGCTGTGGCTATTACGAAACATGGTCTCGATAAAGTCCTGTCGAACCTCAAGCCGGGTGTCAAAGAATATGAACTTGAGGCAGACCTTATTGGAGAGTTCACCCGGCGGCGAGCCATCATGGGTTATGAACCGATTGTTGCCACTGGAAAGAATGCCTGTACTCTTCACTACATTGAAAACAACAGCACCTGCCAAGAGGGTGATCTACTACTGATTGATGTCGGGGCAAGTCATGCGAATTACACGGCAGACGTGACCCGTGTTTTTCCTGTCTCGGGCCGTTTTACAACCCGGCAAAAAGAACTCTATCAGGCAGTACTTCGCGTGCTACAAAGTTCAATACAAAGAACGGTCATCGGCACAACCCTTTCACAATGGAAATGGGATGCTCAACATCAAATGGCCGGAGAGCTTCAGACACTCGGCCTGATCAGTCAGGAAGAGTACAACTCTGATTCCATGGAAAATCCTGCATGCAAGAAGTTTTTTATGCACGGTTTGGGTCATTCACTCGGCCTCGGTGTACATGACCCCGCTCCGAGCAACGGACCACTCGAATCTGGGTGGGTTATGACAGTCGAACCAGGCCTGTATCTTCCTGATGAAGGAATTGGGATACGGCTGGAAAATGATGTCCTGGTCACTGAAAATGGGCCGGTTGATCTCTGCAGTCATATCCCTCTTGAACCAGATGATGTTGAGGATTGGATCGCGTCCGCGCAGAGCACGTGATAAACCCTTCATGCACCTTGGTTTTTAACTTCCGTCTAAACATGTGGTGTAGTTTTCTATCCGGGTTTTTTTGATCTCACTCACACCAGATGCCCTCGTACGGTTTTTTTGGTACGATTCTAAGCTGTCCCTTACCAAGGAGGTTTCCATGCGTGCTGTTGCCAAACGTTTTATGGCGTTGCTCGTTTCTCTTATTTTCGTGGGTGTCTTAACTATGGCCGCTGAATCAGAATCTGCCGATATTCCTCTCCCAACGTTGCCCGATGGCGCAGGATCAACTGACGCATCCGCACCGAGTAGTTTCACCAAGACCGCTACCGGACTTGAATACCGTGTCTTACGTGCCGGCAGTGGTGAAAAACCAACAGCAGCGGATACTGTCTCCGTTCATTATCATGGTTGGCTCGACAACGGGACTGTCTTCGATAGCTCCTATAAGCGAGGGCAGTCCATTGAATTTCCACTCAGTGGTGTTATTCCAGGCTGGACTGAAGGCATGCAACTCGTTGCCCAGGGTGGCATGATCGAACTCCAGATACCAAGTGCTATTGGGTACGGTGCTCGTGGTGCTCCACCTGTGATTCCACCAAATGCTACGTTGCACTTCGTAGTGGAACTGCTTGATATAAAATAATGTCGGGTCGCTCGTGCGAGTTTGTCATGACTCGCACGAGCGGTTTCCTGCATCGAAACCCGGATTTTTTCTGGGCATATTCGGACACCCTGGTAAAAGGGTGTTTCTTTTTGCCTACTCGATGAATAGTGCATTCTGTGTTGATGCACCCCTCCATCCGATTCAATTGCCTGTACGTTGCGCATAAGCAGGTAGGGAGAGTATGATTGAGTTCGTGTCCTTCATCCCGTCAAGTGATTCTTTTCGTACCAAACTCCATATTTGCCCATGTCTGCACCACGTCGAGCATTTATTACGGGAATCAGTGGCCAAGATGGTTCATACCTTGGAGAGTTTTTGCTTTCCAAAGGTTATGAAGTTCACGGCATGCTTCGACGCACAAGTAACCTCTCCAGAACGCGTATTGATGGTTTGTTCGAGCGGGGTGGTGCATCGGATGGTTGTCTCCAGCTGCACTATGGCGACATGACTGATTCGATGAGCCTTGTTCGGCTCATTCGTGATATTCAACCACACGAAGTGTATAACCTTGCTGCTCAAAGCCATGTTCGCATCAGTTTTGAACAACCGAACTACACCGCTGAAGTCTCTGCGCTTGGTGTTCTCAGAATGCTTGAGGCTATCCGCGAGTTTCGAAACCAATCCGGCCAGGAGGTGCGTTTTTATCAAGCATCCTCATCTGAAATGTTTGGTAACGTTCAGGAATCTCCACAGCGGGAGACAACACCTTTTGCTCCACGGTCACCGTATGGTGTGGCGAAACTGTATGGTCACTGGATAACAGTCAACTATCGTGAAAGCTATGGCTTACATGCTTCCAGCGGCATTCTGTTCAATCATGAAAGTCCGCGAAGAGGTGAGAACTTTGTGACCAGAAAAATCACACAAGCCGCTGCTCGAATAAAACTGGGTCTTCAGAAAACAGTTACTCTTGGGAATCTTGAGGCACGACGTGACTGGGGATTTGCGGGAGACTTTGTGAAGGCCATGTGGTGCATGCTCCAGCAGGATAAACCCGAGGATTATGTTATCGCTACAGGTTCGTCGCACTCCGTTCGTGAACTCTGCCAGGTAGCTTTTGAACATGTTGGCCTTGACTACCATGATTACGTTGAACACGACGTTCGGTTTGAGCGACCAGCTGAAGTTGATCACCTGCTGGGAGACGCCGCGAAGGCTCAAGAAAATCTTGGCTGGAAACCATCTATTTGTTTTCAAGACTTAATTGTCATGATGGTTGAATCTGATTTGAAACTTGCGGCCAAACAGGACGAGAACTGACCCTCACACGAGCGAAGTGGACATGTCAAACCGTGAGATTTACCTCGACCACGCGGCAACGACACCTGTTGATCCGATCGTAGCCGATACAATCACTCGGATTCAGGCTGATTGCTTCGCGAACCCATCGAGTCCACATCGTGCAGGTAGGCGTGCACACCACATACTGGATGAATCACGGAGGAAAATACTTGAATATTTTGACTGTCCAGATGCTACGCTCATTTTCACATCCGGTGCGACTGAGGCTAATTATCTTGCTGTCCACGGACTAAGAAATTCAGCGCAAACTGCATTCGGCACAAGCCAACGAGACCACGAAAGCCTCCGGAATGCTGCATTTTCTCTTGCTACACACTCAGCAAACCAGACCACACTTCCACTTGATGAAAATGGTTGCCTTTGCAAAAAGAGTCTCCAGGCGTGGCTTCTTTTTCTCAATAACAGCAGCCGAACGCGTTCTCATCTTGAGGATACAAATGCACCCGACATCTTCCTGTCGACAACGCTGGTTTGCGGACAAACAGGTGCAGTTGAAGATGTGTCAGGCATTCGACAGTTGCTGGAAGGCACTGTCACACCGTACACACTTCATGTCGACGCAACCCAGGCCGTTGGAAAAATTCCAGTATCCTTTCCTGAAACTGGAGCGACAAGCCTCAGCTTTACACCACATAAGTTTGGTGGTCCACGCGGAATTGGTTGTCTTCTCATCAAGCAAAATATTGAATGGAAGCCACTCTTTTCAGGTTCTCAACAACTCGCGATGCGCGGTGGCACGGAACCTGTGGCCTTGATCGCTGGATGTCAAGAGGCAGCTCATCAAGCGATTGCACAGCAACATTCTGAATCGACACGGCTATCAATTTTAAAGGAATCTTTTGAGTCTACCGTTTGCGAGATGGCAAGAGAAGTTGGTATCGATCCGTGTATTATTTGTCAGAACACAACACGGAGCTCGCATATCTCGACCATTGCCTTCCCTGGCATTGACCGACAGGCTTTTATGATGGCAGCTGATCTTGATGGACTTGCCGTTGCAACGGGAACAGCATGTGCAAGTGGTTCTCAGGAACCAGCGCCAGCACTTGTTGCAATGAACCTTCCAAAGCCCGTCGTTCAGTCCGCCATTCGATTCAGTTTTGGCCGTACAACATATGCGAATGATCTCGAAAATGCATGGGGAAAAATCTATCGTATTCTCCAGAAGGGTTCTTCGGTCAGCCCGAATCATCCCATATGATTGTAGAAGAAAGAAAGATTCCATAGCATGAAGCAGTTGAAGAGAGCCTCCAGGGAGGTGGCTCTATTTTTATGGCATGGCGGCCGTACATCATCTCGAACTGCAATGTGGCCATCCAGTGGCAGCTACCACGTCTATCCCGCCATTGCCTTTCGATCTTCTTGCTAGATCAACGTTTGATTTTTGTCTGAAGAAAAGTGTTGCTTCCGCCGGCCAACCAGCATGCTCAACGGCAGAACAACACGGCCTTCTGGTTGTCGGCTTTGGGGGTCAAAAAGATTCACGCGAAGCCTGGTTACAAAATGCAATAGCGTTGTGGGAAACACAGTCTTGCGACAAGACAACCAGTACCCCATGTAGCAGTAGTCAATGCAGAGTATGGACACGGACAGAAGGAGCCTTTCTATCAACAGTGATAAAAAAATATCGCTCTGTAGGGTCACTCGATCCGGTACGGAAATTTCTATTGTCAGATGAAAAAATGGTGGTTCACTCGAACGATAGTTTGAGTATGGTTATTCTTAACCGAATTGACCGTGTTTCAAAAAATGAATCTGACCAATTTATGGTAGGTCAATACATTGACCGACTGCTTACACATTCCTCTCTTGTACTCGTAACCCTACCGAACCATCCCGCAACTAATGATTTACACCCCACTCTTGCTTCACGACTGTCAGCAGGGTTTTTACTTCACATTCCAAATGCTTCCTCGTCCACACAACAAAAGAACAACAAGGGGTATATAAAAAGAACACAGACTCCTCAGGGGCGAGAGCACAACACCAAAAAATCGCGTCCGATTGATGTTGAGAAGATAGATACAGTCAATAGAATTATCTTCGCTGTGGCCAGTCACTTTCGAGTGACTGAAAAGGATGTTCGGAACGGCTCTCAACGTCGATGTCATGTGCGGCCACGAGGTTTAGCTATTTACTGTGTTCGAGAAATGACGGATTTGAGCAGCCATGAAATTGGAAGGATCTTTGGTGGTCGAGATCACTCGACCGTTCTCCATAGCTTGAAAGTCACTACAAAAATACTACAACAGGATCAAGGAGCTGACGCTGACCTTCTGGCAATTAGAAGCCGATTGGAGCTCACAAGGATCTGTTGAGAAACGTGTCGTGGAAGTGTTCAATCTGGTGACATTATTTTGTTGGTTTCAGCATTCCAGAGTGCATCGACATTTTTGCACCAACTCAAGATCACGCGCACATCAGAGGACTTACGCGTCATCATCCGTAAACAGGCCTGTTCTTAGCCTGACACGGATAGGGTTCTGACTTCGTACCAGCTCTATACAATCACTCAGACAACACGAAAAAAGGGTCTGAAAAAACAAGCACGTGACACGTTTCAGACAAAACTTCCACATCTGCATATGTGCTTTAGAAATTTCATCGGCTTGGTTCGTATCTCTTTTTTTAAGGTTCCAAATGCTTCTCACACAACATGATCGTAGCGAAATTCATTACCATATTATCTTGTGAGAAGAGGCCGTGATGTTTTGTATTACTCTTACTTCTGTTCCTTGTACTCCTTCTTTTATTTCTCTTTTCTTTTCTTATAGAAAGGATTAGTAGAATACAGAAAGGAGTGATTGTCAGTGCCACGATTCGAGATGCTAAAAAAGCATCAAAACAAGCGGTTTTTATTCCAAAAAAATCTCATAAATCTTCTGCGAAACACGAAGAAATCAGGT
>JAQWMC010000031.1 GCA_029246985.1 Pirellulales bacterium | reverse complement strand
TTGTTTGTCTCAGAAGAACACTTAATAGTCTCTAAAAACATAGCAATTTCACTCCCATACCCCGGGACGCCTTCAAGTGGAAGAAGCAGTTCAGCGGAGAAGCCGAGCCCGCATGCATCGCGGCTCGAACAGAAACACATAAATTAGCTACAGCTTGTTTTTTGAGATACTCCCGAGATCGTGCCATCGCCTCAAAAAAATTATTTCCTTGGTGGTAAAAAGTTTTGATGAAGAATATTTTTGAATCATGCGACCCTCATCAGTGATAACTTACGGACAAGCGGGGCAGTGCTTGACAGGATCAAACAACCGCACAGAATGCTCATGTAGTGGAACTGATTTATCACGAAGTAGCGATAAATGAATCTCATTGATTTAAAAGAACTTTTGTCTCAGACAATCTAAAAAGTTTTCATTTTAAAGTAGTCGATTTGGCGACGAATGCATAAAAAATCAGGGGGGAAAGATTTAACGAGCTGGTCGCATTATTTATTCATTGACTGAACTCGTTCATGATGTACAACTTCGAGGAATCCAAGGGGGGCGGCGACGTGAGGGATCGACAGTCGACGGGTTCACCTGTGGCTTGGATGTCCCCCCCGTCTTCGAAGTAAACATAATTTCCTGTTCGTTTCATGTGCGCATGCTTGGCAGGGGCTAGTCAGAGGTCGTATTTGAATGCTGCCTGCAGCATTCAAATTGAAACTGTTTCCCAAAAACCTGAATACCGGGAAGAATCCTGGGGGCTCCTTACTCAATTGGCCTACTTTTGGTCACTTTTTGTGACGCATGCAATGATATGAGGATACGTAATGGTCCTTGAATCCAATCGTCAAAAGACAGCGCAGTGCCTCATTGGCTGTGGTGCAAATGTAGGTGCCCGACGGGAGCAACTCGAACAGGCAATCGACATGCTTCGATTTATGCCAGGTGTTCAGCTGAAACACGTCAGTCAGTTTTTAGAAACGCGGCCTGTGGGTGGCCCACCTGGACAACCTCCCTATTTAAATGCTGCTTGCCTCATTGAAACAACCTTTGAGCCCACGGAAGTACTCGACATGCTTTTGGCTGTTGAAAACACGCTGCAACGATCTCGGGAAATACGATGGGGTCCACGAACTATTGACCTGGATTTGCTGATCTACGATGACTGCGTTTTGAAGACCGAACGTCTTCAAGTTCCACACCCGCGAATGACAACGCGACGGTTTGTTCTTGAGCCAGCAGCCGAAATTGCTGCCGACCTCAAACATCCAGTGTCTGGCTGCACGATTCATGACCTTCTAGAAAACATCTCACAACGTCACCTCCACGTTGCTGTAGTGGGTGTTCCAGGGAGTGGTGCACCGGAAATTGCTGATGCGGTAGCTGATGTAACACTTTCAAGATTGATTCATGCGCCAGTTCCCCTTCCTATAAATGCTGTGGGGGCTTTATCCGAGAAGCAATTATCAACAAAAAAAGATCCTACAGAGCAGTTACTCCTGCTCTCCCAGAAGTATGCAGATCCTCTTCTGAAGACCAGTTGGCCTGTTGATCCTCATGGCACCGTCACCGATTACTGGATTGAGTCCATTCGACTAGCAGCAGAAAACAACCCCACAATTGAACTGAATAAACAATTTGAGGACGACTTTTCATCAATCAGTCAAGAGACCGTCGCACCACATGTCATCCTACTGCTCAATGTGAATCGCCAAACGCTATCAGAGAGAATCGCCTATCGGGCTCATGCCGCACAACAGAGTGACGTCTTTGCTGATCTAGTTGCGGTGCAAACAATGACAACTTCTGATCAAGGAATTGCAACGTTACTCACTTTGCAGGATCGCTTTATAGATTGCTTGCTACGCACTCAGGACACACAATGCCATGTGAAAGCAGTTATTCAACTTGACTCCGATGATCTTGGAAAGGCTGCTCTTGATGCCGTTGCCGCCATTGAGGGCATCTCGTAATCATGGCGACGCCACTCGTTATTCGTGATCGTAATGTCATGCGAAAACTGATTCTCACGAATCGAACGATGGGACGGCGCATCGGTTTTGTTCCCACGATGGGTAGCCTTCATGCGGGACACACATCACTGGTTGATCAAGCAGTTGCTGAATGTGACGATGTTGTGACCTCAATTTTTGTCAATCCAAGTCAATTCGGACCACAGGAAGATTTTGAGCAATACCCAAGAGATTTTGATGCCGACTTCAATCTGTTAGCTCAGCATGATGTTCGCTGGATCTTCGCCCCTGACGTTCATGAGATGTATCCACCTGGTGATTCAACCCGTATTGAGATCTCCGGACCGGCCGAGCCTTACGAGGGAACGTTAAGGCCAGGCCATTTTTCTGGCGTCGCAACGATAGTTTTCCGCCTTCTTCAGGCCGCACCATCGCATGCTGTTTATTTTGGTGCCAAAGATTGGCAGCAGGTTCTTGTTGTACGCAAAATGGTACATGACCTCAAACTTGACGTGGAAGTTGTGACATGTCCAACAGTTCGAGACACAGACGGCTTGGCGCTGAGTTCTCGAAATACCTACCTGAGTAAGTCTGAAAGAAAGCGAGCCCCAACCATTTACGCTGCTCTCGAACAAGCAGAGCAAAACTGGTGCCAGGGTTTGGCAATCGATACGATAGAGCAGAAGTTAAAAGACATGCTTTCTGCAAAGGAGATCCAGATTGACTACGCTGATATTGTTCATACTGAATCTTTGAAAAAGATTTCTGAAGTGAGTCCAAATACACCTGCAATATTTCTCATTGCTTGCCGCGTCGGCTCAACACGATTGATTGATAACATTCTCCTGCCATCACAGGCTTTATCTTCGTGCTAACAACGCTTTTTTATATACCAACAAAAATCTCACTTGGTTCAGCATCCCTGCCGCTCTTTGGATGGGGTGCCTTCTTTTTCGTCTGGCTGTTTCTCGGTGCCACGGCATTTGTGCTCACCTGTCGACAAAAAGGTTATCCAGAGGCCATCAGTTCTCTTCTCTTTCCACTGGTAATAAGCGGTGCTGTGATTGTCTGGGGACTGCCTGCGCTAGACGATGGCCGTGGTATTCCTGTACGCGGATATGGGACGATGCTCATCGCGGCGGCAGTTGCTGGCACGTGGCTATCCATTATCCGTGGACGACGCGTGGGCATTGATGCTGACTCGATCATTGCCCTCGGGCTTGAGGTTTTCCTTGCTGGAATTGTCGGTGCGCGGATCTTTTTTGTTATTGAATATCATGAACAATTTTTTTCGCCTGACAAAAGCCTGATCCAATCATTTCTTGCGATCATCAATATTCCTGCAGGTGGTCTTGTTGTTTTTGGAGCCTTGCCTACAGCATCATTGGCGGGATGGCTGTTTTCCAGAAGAAGAAATATTCCAATTACTCAACTTGCCGACTGCATTGCTCCAGGCCTCCTTGTCGGTCTTTCACTTGGGCGACTCGGTTGTTTTTTAAATGGGTGCTGTTACGGTGGCCCCTGCGAACTACCGTGGGCCATGCAGTTCCCTGCTGGGAGTCCGCCATGGTTTGATCAGGTCAGTCGAGGATTAATTCCTGCCCCTGGCATTGATGGAAGTACTGTACCTACACTTCCAATTCACCCGACGCAACTCTACGCTGCACTCGATGCAGCTATCTTGGCCATGCTGGCTATTACTTTCACACCTTTCGCTCGCCGAAATGGTGAAGTCTTTGCAATGGTTATCACTCTCCATCCAATCTCACGGATTCTGCTTGAAGAAATTCGAATCGATGAACCACCCGCCCTCGGTACACCACTATCAATATCTCAATTGATGTCAGTTGCGATTCTTATCTGTGCGATGGTGTTCTGGTGGTGGCTTTCAACGCTACCGCAACAGAAATTAGAGACAACGTGTAAGGAACATTGAACGTGACACTTCAGAAACCCAAGAAGTCTGCCATGGAGCCGCCTATCGTGAGGCTTCGATGTCGAGAAGATGGGCCACTTGTTGTCGAGTTACCAGAAGCTATCGATGGGACTCCCTCAGTCACCGTACAAGTCACTGATCACCACCGAAAGGCATTCTCCCTGCCAACACACAAATCAGTTCTTGCACTGTGTCGTTGTGGAAAATCCGCAAACCGCCCATTTTGTGATGGCAGTCACAAAGCCTGTGAATTTCGCGCAGGGGAAACCGCTCGCTGACAAAAATGCTGGTAGATCGCAAAAACCAGCCAGATACGCCTCATTACCTCCGCAGAAGGGGGGCATTCTAACGGCTCTTCCGAGTACCAAAGCTCTTCCGAACAGGAAAACCTTGCCTAGAAGACGACTCAGACCGAATCGCTCAGGAAAAAAACAAGCCATTTACGGAGGAAAGATATAGACTCTGACAGAGAACATGGTTAATTTTTCATCGTGTCCGTCAGTTTGTTCAGTACACATACGGTTCAGTTGATTGACGCATTGCTTCATCAATCGCCATTCAAGCCCTCAGGCTCGTGATGGCAGCTGATGGATACCGATCGTCGTCATTCCCAGTATTGTCCCCTCAACAGGTTCACTTGAGCCCATATGCCTCAACGACCCGGATTTTACGAGCGATATAGCGTTTGGATTCTCGCTATTCTTGTCTTTCTGCTTCCCATGGTGGTTGTGGGTGCAATTAAGGCCAAAGGCAATAATCGCAATGATGTAAAGGGATGGCTGCCTCTGGAGTACCCAGAGACCAAGACGTATCGCTTCTTTCGTGAGAATTTCCAGGGTGAAGAATTCATTCTCGTGAGCTGGGATGGCTGCACGATGGATGATCCGCGACTTGAACTACTAGCGAGGAAGTTGCTGCCGCCTCCTGAAGAGGCTTCCCGAATTAGCCGAACAATCTTTTTCAAAACAGCTCAGACTGGCCCCCGCGCTGTTGAGCAGATGACTGAAGAGCCGCTCAACCTTGATCCTGAAGAGGCGGTGGACAGGCTGACTGGTGCACTTATCGGTGATATCGATTCACCAGATAACCAGACCGTCGAAGATGACAGTACTGACGCTTTGACAGAGGCAGAACTCGATGACCTTCAAACGTGTCTTGTTCTGACGCTGTCGGATGCAGCTCGAGCAAACCTCCATGGCGCTATCGACACAATTAAAAACGTTGCAGTTGAAGAGTGTGGTATTCCCGAAGAAACAATCCACATGGGTGGGCCACCCGTTGACAATGTATCAATTGATCGCGCGGGGCAGACCAGTGTCACGCTACTCTTTGGGCTGTCTCTTGTTGTTGGCTTCTTTGTTAGCTGGTGGAGCCTCAAAAGCAAAATGCTTGTCGGGCTTGTGCTCGCTTCGGGCGTTTACAGCATGTTCGCGAGTCTTGCGATCGTATGGTATTCAGGATATCCCGTTGATGCCATCCTGCTCACAATGCCCTCTCTTGTCTACGTTGCAACAACGAGTGGTGCCATCCACCTTGCAAATTATTACCGTGATCAGTTGGCTGAAAAAGGGGTGCTTAAGGGTGCTGCCGGTGCTTCGGTGCGTCATGCCCTCCTACCACTTTCTTTAGCTACGGGGACAACTGCCGTAGGACTGGCAACGCTTGCTGTGAGTGTGCTTGTGCCAATCAAAATGTTTGGCATCTTTTCAGCAATCGGTGTTGTTGTAAGTTTCATTATTTTAATTACGTTCATGCCCGCGTGCCTTGAACTTTTTCCACCAAAACTTCGTCTCGGTGCAGCAGGCAGTGAAGAAGATGGTGACTCATGGCGTCCTATCGAAGAGAGTCCTTGGTGGGGTGTTGGTCACTGGATCACACGACACAACGTTGTAATCGCCACAATTTGTCTCCTCGTCATGGCAGGCATTGGCTATGGCATGACCCGTGTCGAAAGTAGCGTTCAGCTCATGAGGCTATTTTCGCCTCAGGCTCGAATTCGACAGGACTATCGTTGGCTTGAGAAAAAACTTGGGCCACTTGTTCCAATGGAAATACTCATTCGCTGTGATCAAGAAAAATGTGATCTCAATTTCCTTGAACGAATGGAACTCGTAGATGAAATACAGCGTGAGATTGGTGAACTCGGCGAGGTTGGCAGTTCTCTCTCGACCGTCACCTTTGGCCGGAGCCTAGACATCGGTGGAGGAGGAATTGGTGGCGCTGCAGGCCGGGTATTTGGCCTGAACGCACGAACACGACGAAGTGTGCTCAACAGAAGACTTGTCGCCCATCGTGATGAATTTCTTGATGGCGACTACCTGCGTGAAGCAAAGGTAGTAAGTGACGAAGGAACTCGGGACCAGGAATTGTGGAGAATCAGTGCTCGTGTGAGTGCGACAAAAGAAGTCGACTATGCCGAGTTCAAGCGTGACCTCCAGTCAAAAATCGATCCGATTTTAGCCAGCTACCAATCTGACGGTACGAACGGTATTTCTGTCGACTACACCGGTCTTGTACCACTGGTCTACAAAGCACAACATTCATTGCTCGACGGGCTTATTGTTGGCTTCATTAGTGACTTTGCAATTATTGTTCTTGTCATGGTGCTTCTTTGCCGGGCTGCCTCCGCGGGGCTTGTGCTACTACTCCCTGCTGCTTTTCCTGCTGTTGTTGTCTTCGGAGGAATGGGTTGGGGGAATGCGCTTCTCAAGAGTTTTGGAACAGGAAACCTTCTTATCGATATCGGTACCGTAATGGCCCCTTGCGTTGCGCTCGGTGTTACCGTCGATGACGTTGTTCATTTCATGCTCTGGTTCAGACGTGGTATTTCTGATGGCATGGATCGTAAACAAGCAACGATGCTGGCCTACAAAGGCTGTGCTCGAGCGATGTATCAGAGCTGGGGGGTCATTGGTATTGGTCTGTCAGTCTTTTCACTCTCACCGTTTGGGCCAACACAACGGTTTGGTCATATGATGCTTGCCATGCTAACCGTCGCATTGGTTGGAAACCTGGTATTGCTTCCAGCCTTATTAGCTGGGCCGCTGGGTGACATTTTTGGATGGAGCGTTCTCCGCCTGAATAAAAAGAAGGCTGATAAAAACAGCCAACGTAAGGTTAAAGCTGAGGCCGGAACAGATGCTCTTCCGCAGCCTCACGTGTTGCCAGAACCGGCAACGAAGCAGGTTGTTCATGCCTGAGAACGATGTGGTCCCAGCGGCACTTTCAGGGGCCACTGTCTTCATAAAGCCCAAGCGTGCTCGCCCATTTTTTGGTAGGCATCCATGGGTTCTTGATTCAGCAATATTGCGTGTCGATGGCGATCCCGACAGTGGCGCTGTGGTTGATGTTGTAACCCACGATGGCAACTTTATTGCCCGAGGCCTATGGAATGCCTCAAGCCGAATTCGAGTCCGATTGTATTCCTTTATGCAGGATCAATCGCTTGATCAAATATTCTGGAATGCTCGCATTGAAAATGCGGTTGGTTTACGACAACAACTCAACCTTCTATCCAAAAAGACTGGCTGCCGGCTCATAAACAGTGAGGGGGACAATCTCTCTGGCGTCATTGTAGATCAATATGGACCCTACCTCGCGGTACAGGTGACGGCACTCGCCATGGCTGAGCGACTCGACATGATATGCGACAGCCTTGAGCGCATTGTGCAACCCAAAGGTATCCTGCTTCGTGGTGCCGAACGAGGACTAGGAAAACTTGAAGGCCTTCATTTGCCTGACCGACTGCTCCGTGGTGAACCACCTGATGGACCAATCTTTGTTGAGGAACATGGCCTTCACTTCGGTGTCGATCTTACCGAAGGGCAAAAGACTGGCTATTACTTGGACCAAAGAGAAAATCGGCAAGCTGCAGCGCTCTATGCGGGCGGGCGGCGAGTGCTCGATATGTTCTGCTACTCCGGAGGTTTTGGAGTAGCGAGCGCCGTTTCCGGAAACGCCAGTTCAGTTCTATCTGTCGATTCAAGCATCAAAGCGATTTCACTGGCACGAGCAAATGCAGAACTTAACAATGCGACAACAATGACGGTTGAGCAAGCCGATGCCTTTGAAAAGCTCGCTTCGCTTGAGGAAGAAAATGCAAAGTTTGGCATGGTCGTACTTGATCCACCAAAGTTTGCCCGCAGTCGAGCATCTGCCTCTGACGCGCTTCGAGCATATCACCGAATCAATCGTCTTGGCGTCGATCTGCTCGAACCTGGCGGGGTTCTGGTAACGTGCAGTTGTTCTGGAGCGATCACCCGCGATGACTTTCTCATGATGCTTTCAGCGGTTGCCCAACGAAGCGGCCGGACGCTACAACTTCTCGAGTACCGTGGCGCAGCGTCTGACCATCCGGTCAACCTCCACTGCCTGGAGGGAGAATACTTAAAGTGTGTTATCGCCCGAGTACACTAAGGCAGGGCCGCAACGCCCTACGCGATTTCACACCTTCTTGATCCGGGTAAACTCGTCGATCGTAACGGTCGTTAATTCTCCGTCATCTCTGGCAAGGATGAGCACGTCACTATAAACCTTGTCGTCGGCATTTCGTCGGAAATGCAGTCCGTGGCGACGCCGCTCACTCCGTAACACTTTTCCGACAGTCGTTGTACTCCAGTTGGCACTCGAGCCAACTGTCACGCCATGAATCACCTCGACCCGATCTCCGGGTTTCAGGCTGTCATAAACCTCACGCAATTCCTGCTCTGCCGTATTCATACTTGCAACCCTAGCTGGTAGTACCACAGACCTTACTATTCCATGTTGGCCTTATTCATCAGAACCTACCGCATCGACTCAAACTTCTTTTGAATCAATCCATTTCATCATCTTCCTCAAATGGCGACCCGTTTCAGTCAATGTATGCTCCCGTTCACGACGACGCGTTGCCTTGAACATGGCGGCTCCGGCTCGATTTTCAAGAATCCAGTCTCGCGCGAATTCACCGCTTTGAATCTCTTCGAGAATCTTCTTCATTTCGGCTCGGGTTTCATCCGTAATCACACGATTTCCTCGGGTGTAGTCGCCGTACTCGGCTGTATTGGAAACACTGTATCTCATGTATTCCAAACCACCTTGGTAGAGAAGATCAACGATTAATTTCATCTCGTGAAGGCACTCGAAATAGGCCATCTCAGGCTGATAACCTGCCTCGACCAATGTATCAAAGCCGGCTTTGATCAGTTCTGATACACCTCCACAGAGAACCGCCTGTTCACCAAACAGGTCCGTTTCGGTTTCTTCCGCTATAGTCGTCTCGATAACACCACCACGGGTACCACCAACGCCTTTCGCGTAAGCCAACCCGATTTTTTTTGTCTGCTCTGAGGCTCCTTCACCAAGTGCAATGAGACAGGGAACGCCGCCACCTTTTTCGTACTCACTTCGAACAAGATGACCAGGACCTTTGGGTGCTACAAGAAGAATGTCATGGCCGGGAGGAGGTTCAACCTGATTGAAGTGAAAATTAAATCCGTGACTCGCCATAAGAACCGCACCGGCCTTAAGATTTGGCTTGATTGACGTCTTGTAGACATCGCCCTGTAGCTCATCCGGCAAAAGAATATTCACAACATCTGCCTGCTTCACAGCCTCTTCCACAGAGAGTGGGTCAAAGCCATGACTTTTGGCTAGATCGAAGTTTGGTCCACCGGGACGTTGTGCAACAACGACATTCAGGCCACTGTCACGAAGATTCTGTGCCTGAGCATGACCCTGACTTCCATAACCAATGACGGCTATTGTTTTGCCTGAGAGAACGGCCAAATCGGCATCAGAATCGTAATAAATTGTGGCTGGCACGGGGGGCTCCTTTTGAACCAAAGTGAAATCGAAAGTTTAGTTTTACGGTATTTGTCACATGCAAGAACCCTCATACTTCGATGAAAAGCAGGTTCTTAAGATAAATCAACTAGCGTTCGCTGACTCCGCATCGGAGTTGTCACAACTTGGGCTACAACCTCGGACCATTGCAATCCTGCCTGTTCGAACCAACTCAATAATGCCCAACGGACGAATCATATCGATGAACGCCTCAATTTTATTCTCGGTTCCAGAAATCTCAACGATCACACTGTCGGCGGCAACATCAACAACTCGTCCACGAAATATTTCCGCCAAGCCCCTGACATTTGAGCGATCCTGTCCAGCTGAGGCCGATACTTTCACAAGCATAAGATCTCGTTCGACATAATTTCGCGAACTAATGTCATCGACGCTCACCACTGTGACAATTTTTTCAAGTTGCCGGCGAACCTGTTCCTGAACTCGATTATCACCTCGCAGCACAAAAGTCATTCGTGAAAAACCAGGATTATCCGTCTCCCCAACTGCGAGGCTATCAATGTTATAGCCACGGGAAGCAAGCATTCCCGATATATGGGCAAGTACACCAGGAACATTCTGGACGGTTGCAGAAAGAACGTGTCGCATCAGCATGGCCTCAGCCTGGGAGTGCCATGCCGGCCTGCTGGCGTCTACCCTACGGGGGAAAATTAAGTATCTGACCGAATTGATCAGTCTAATTTCGATCCTAGGCTGAATTCAAGCCACTTCCTTCACGAAAGCGTCCCCTGTTCACCTCAGCCAACAATCCAATGGATTGACAAATGACAGAAAACACCGATATTTACAGTACTCGTCGGAGTTCATTCTTGGATTCTAGGCAGTCGTGTCACCCAATGCTGGTGCACGGATTTCTCAGATACCAACAGAAAGTGAACCTCTTACCGTGTCGAATGTCCTCGCTCAAGAATTAATCGAAGCTGGTGTCCACTTTGGCCATCGCTCGAGCCGCTGGAACCCAAAAATGCGGCCCTACATATTTGGCCGCAAAAACCTTATTCACATCATTGATGTCCGCGAAACGATTCGTGGTCTTCTCCGTGGAAAGAAGTACCTCAAGCAAGTTGCTGCAACAGGCAGCCTTGTTCTGTTCGTTGGAACAAAACGACAAGGTCAAGAAGCCATTGCACGTGAAGCCGAACGCTGTGGAATGCCCTACGTAAGTGAGCGTTGGCTTGGTGGCACGCTGACTAATTTCCGAACGATTCGTAATCGACTGGCTCGGCTTGAGGAACTAGAGGAATTACTTCCTTCCGATGCCTTCCATAACTATTCGAAGAAAATGCAGTCTTCGTTGCGACGAGAGCACAGAAAAATGCTCCGTAATCTTGGTGGCATTCGGACACTTTCCCGTCTACCGGAATGTCTGGTTGTCTTTGATCCAAAGAAAGAAAAAAATGCAATCAATGAAGCTCGTAAGATGGGAATCACAACCGTCGCTCTCATTGACACCGATTGTGACCCGGACGTCGTTGATCTTCCTATTCCTGGAAATGACGATTCCATCCGCTCAATTGAACTCGTCGCTTCTCGGATAGCCGATGCTATTCTCGAAGGCAAGGCGGACGTCGCGGAGAAAAAACAATCAAAGGATGAGGGCGCCAGTTCGGATACAAAGCCTGCAAAGCCCGCACCGAAAGCGCGCGGAAATGTAACGCCACCTTCTCCAAAACCTGCAAAGACCTGATCAACAAGGCCGCATAGCCGGTCTTGTATTTTTGCAATTACAAGAAGACGTGTGCAGTTGGTTTCGAACGTCACACCACATCCCTTCGGCGAGTTGACTTATTTTTCTTTTCAACACAATCTCCCACACGACATGAGGACTTAAGAACAATGGCAGCAGTCACAGCCGCCGCAGTAATGGCACTGCGAGAAAAAACCGGTTTACCAATGATGGAGTGCAAAAAAGCACTCACTGAATGTGGTGGCGACACTGAACAAGCCGTTGAATGGCTGAGAAAGCAAGGTGTCAAAACACAAGCAATGCGAGCTGATCGCGAAACTTCGATGGGCCGGCTTGCCATTTATGCTGATCTTGAGAAGGGTGTTGGGACTCTTGTCGAGTTGAAATGTGAGAGTGCACCAGTAGCGGGTAGTCCTGACTTCAAGGATTTCGTGAATGATATCGCGAAAACACTTGCTCTTGGATCTGGTGCCAGTTCGCCAGAAGAACTCCTGAGTCAAAAAAGCCAAGCGCATCCTGATAAAACTCTTGGAGAGATTAAGGATGATCTGTTCAATCGCATGCGAGAAGTGTTTGAACTTTCTCGAATCTGCCGCATTGATGCACCTTGCGGAGGTTACGCCCACCATGATGGCTCAAAGGCAGCCCTTGTTGAGGTCACTGGTGAAACGGCTGGCCCACAAGCAGCAGAAGTCGCGAAAGATGTGGCAATGCATATTGTGGCATTGTCACCCAAGGCAATTGTCAAAGAGGACCTGGATCAATCACTTGTTGATAAAGAACGTGAGATCCTGACAGAGGCTGCGAAGCAGGAAGGCAAGCCTGAAAATATCATTCAAAAAATGATTGAGGGCCGGCTTCGCAATTTCTTCAGCCAGTGTGTTCTTCTCGAGCAGCCCTTCGTAAAAGATGACAAACAAAGTGTTGGCAAACTCTTGAAGAGTGTCGGCCTGAGTGTCAAACGAATGGAGCACTGGAAAATCGGTAGTGCAGATTAATGTGTCAGGCGAATAGAAAAACATCCCATCGCTTGATCGACCTCAACTTCTCTTTTTTTCTGGCTATTCATTCAAAGTAGATTCCATGCCATCTGATCCTTACCGACGAGTGCTCTTGAAACTTTCAGGAGAAAGCTTTTCTCATGCTGGTGAACGTGGCATTGCGATGGAAGAGGTTCTTCACATCGCAAATCAGACCGTGCAAGCAGCTGCACACGGGACACAGTTGGCCGTTGTTATAGGTGGTGGCAATATTCTTCGGGGTGCCTCCTTTACGGCAGGAAACAGTGGTGTTCAAGAAGCAACAGCTCATTATATGGGCATGTTAGCAACCGTGATTAATGGCTTGGCACTGCAAGATGCAATCGAAACACTCGGTGTTGAAACTCGCTTAATGACTGCTATTCGAATGGACGGTGTTGCCGAACCATACATTCGCCGCAGAGCACGCCATCATCTCGACAAAGGTATCATTGTCATTCTGGCCGCAGGCACTGGGAGTCCATTTGTGACAACAGACACAGCCGCCGCCCAGCGTGCGCTTGAACTAGAAGCGGATATCTTGATGAAGGCGACTCGTGTCGATGGGGTGTATTCAGATGACCCTGAAAAAAACCCTCATGCAGTCCTCTATCGTGACCTTACATTCCAGCAGGTGCGAGAACAGAACCTGAGGGTGATGGACGCGACCGCAATCTCACAATGCATGGAACACAACATGCCTATTCTCGTATTTAATTATCGCAAGGACGGCAATATTGAGCGAGCAGTTGCTGGTGAAAAGTGTGGCACGCTTGTGAGTAGTCGCGAGGATACTACTTAGAGTGAGCAAAAACTTGCTCTCTGGTGGCAGGTGGGTGACAATCCGTGTCAACAAAAGTCTGTTCGTAGAACCAATTCCTTTTGTTTGGGGTAAGGAGAAAAGAAAATGGCAGCCGATGAAATTCTTCTTGGTGCAGAAGAACGAATGGAAAAAGCAGTCGATGTCTTTCGGAACTCATTGACTGGAATTCGTACCGGTCGAGCAAATCCAGGGCTGGTCGATTCATTACGTGCTGAAGTCTACGGATCACCTACCCCAATCAAATCCTTGGCAAACGTTGGGGCGCCTGAACCAAATCAGATTGTTATTCGGCCCTTCGATCCAGGAACAATGAAAGACATCGAAAAAGCAATTCAGTCAAGTGACCTGGGCCTTAACCCTCAAAGCGATGGAAGGGTTATACGTATTATCATTCCATCGCTTTCAACTGATGTTCGTAAGAAGATGACTGCTCGTATTAAGGAACTTGCAGAAGAAGCTCGCGTCTCAATTCGAAATGTACGACGCGATGCAAACAAGGCTGCCGACGGGGAGAAAAGCAGTGGCGACATGACTGAGGATGATTGCAACGGCACAAAAGAAGATGTTCAGGACCTCACAAAAAAGTTTGAGGGCCAGGTAAGCGATCTTTCGAAAGCAAAAGAAACCGAAGTAATGGACGATTAACCGGCTTCTACTCGGAGAGATTTGAATTAGACAAGCACCCATATGACAACTTCCGACGATACCATTCCCGTTCGGCTTACCAACATTGTCAAGCGATATGGACGACGAACTGTACTTGATGGTGTTTCTCTCGACGTTACTCCTGGGGTTACTGGTCTCGTTGGACCAAATGGTGCGGGTAAGAGTACCCTTGTCAGATCAATTCTTGGCCTCGTCCGACTTGCAAGTGGTCAGGCACGTGTTTTTGGGAATGACCCATACCGGAAACCTCGTCGTGTTCGTCAGATTGTTGGCGTTGTTCCAGAAGATGAATGCACTATTCCAGGTTTGTCTGGCGTTGAAATGGTTCGGTATGCCGCCCGTCTGTCGGGTCTGCCGGCAACGGAAGCACTTCGTAGATCCCACGAAGTGCTGGATTGGTGTGATGCTGGCCAAGAGCGTTATCGGCCAGTCGAAACACTCTCAGTCGGCACGCGACAAAAAGTCTCTTTTGCAGCAGCTATTGTTCATGATCCTGACATGGTGATTCTTGATGAACCGACAAACGGTCTCGACCCAATTGAGCGGCGGGCAATGCTTGGACGTCTCACCACACTTGCAAAAGACCACGGGAAAACAATATTTGTCTCAACCCATGTTCTACCCGATGTGCAGGCCATCTGTGACCGGGTTATTGTGCTTGCGCGGGGTCGTGTTCAACTTGCTGGCACCATTGAAAAACTCACTAAGCCTCCACAGCCTGAGCACCACCTTGCTGGCTTTGGGCCACTCGAAAAACTCGCCATGAAACTTTCCGAGCGTGGTCTACCTGCTCGTGTAGAAGCAAATGAGACTGAGTCAATCATTTCCCTTGTGTCGCCAAAACCAGAAAAGATCCGTGATATCTGGTCTGCAGCAGCTGAAGTTGGAGTGAGTATTCGTTCCCTCGCACCAGCAACTCGACCGCTTGAAAATATTTTTATCGATACACTGCGACGAGCAGACCAAGACCAACACAAGACCACGCAGGGAGACCACTAATGCCTTTGCAGGATGTCGGTTACCGTGCTTGGAACAATGAACGCTGTGGCCCTTCGTCAACAATCTGGGTTATTGCTTTCACTGGGATTCGGCTGGCCTGGGAAAGCCGCTGGCTTCGTCGGATGGTCTTTTTCGCATGGAGCCCGGCACTCCTTTTTGCAGCTAGTTTCTTTGCATTTGAACAAGCTGTTGATGAGGGACGGCTGACCTCACTCGGCACAGCCGCACAACGCGGTCAAAATCTTGATGGCATTGGAATGCTGGGTACTGTTCTTGCTGATGCTCTAGGCGGTAATACTGATGAAGTGGATGTTGAGCCGACTCGCCACCTTGTCTGGAGTCGCCTCTTATTAGCCTTCATGCGAGCGCCGCAGGCAATACTCCTTGCGGCTGTTGTTGGCTTAGTTGCTCCAACACTGATTTCACGTGACTTAAGAGCAAAAGCGTGGCTGATCTATTTCACGAGACCTGTGGGTCGCACAGAGTACATACTCGGCAAGTTCCTCATTCTCCTTTTGTTGGTTCTTGTGATCACCATGCTGCCGGCACTCGCTCTATGGCTCACTGGTGTTCTTGTAAGTCCGAGCATTTCAGTTGCATTCGAGACATGGGATTTACCAATTCGAATTATCACCGCAAGCTTCATTCTGGCCGTTCCGACAGTCTTGCTAGCACTTGCTTATTCATCCCTCACAACTGAAAGTCGAATTGCTAGTTTTGCATGGTTTGCCACATGGGTTGCATGCTGGATTGCACATGGTGCTCTCACAACCGCAGATCTTGTTGCCAGCACACAAGATGGTGGCATTTATTCGATGGAAGGGACCCAAAAAGAGGAGGCGTTCCGTAGCACAAAAACAAAAGTCTCTCCGATCCGGCGTAACTTCCGTTGGTTTGCCCGTGCTGCGGGCATTGATGCCACGCTCGATCGATGGGCTTGGGTCTCTCCGTATCATGCACTTGGTGCCGTCCAAGCGGCAATATTTGGAATTGATACAAGACCACGTTCTTGGTGGCCAGCATCAATGACATTGCTTGTAATAAGTGCTGGCAGTTTATTTATTCTCGCCTGGAGGATAACCGCTCCTGCGTCGAGTTAATCCAGATATTTCACCCATTCAACTACTATGCTTTCTCTCCAGAACGTAACAAAGCTCTACGGCACTATCATTGGCGTCAATGATGTCTCGGCAGACCTTGGGCAGGGAGCTCACGGACTTCTCGGTCCTAATGGTGCTGGAAAAACTACGCTGCTTGGACTCATAACTGGTCAGCTCCGTCCAACTATTGGATCTGTAAATGTTTTTGGTGAGGCTCCTTTTGGAAACAGGCGAATTCTCTCCCGAATCGGATACTGTCCGGCGGCCGACCTCACAGAACGTAATGCGACACCACGAGAATGGGTCACATATCTCATGCGCTTAAGTGGTTTTGACACAGCCGAGGCTCCCAGAAGAGCTGCACGCGCGCTCGATGAAGTCGGCCTTGGGGAAGCATGCGTCCGTCCACTGTCAACACTTTCAAAAGGTATGCGACAACGTGCAAAACTAGCTGGTGCATTCGCTCATGACCCAGACCTACTGGTTCTTGACGAGCCATTTGATGGCCTCGATCCTGTTGCCCGGCACGACCTCGTTAATCTTGTGCGAATGTGGTCTCAGACTAGAAGTCTCATCGTAGCGAGCCATCTACTCCATGAAGTAGAGGCCTTGCGGGCTGATCTCGCTGTCATCCTTGGAGGACGGCTCGTCGCCAACGGTTCCGCATCCGAAATCCGTGAGCTTGTCGACGCATTGCCTACAGAGGTCAAATTTAAAACATCATCTGTCGACAAACTTGCGCAGATGGCGTGTGCAGCTGGTGTCGTTGAAACACTCCGTATACCAGATGAAGAAACACTAGTTATCGGTACGAGACAAGCTGGTCTTCTTGCAGAAATGGTTGCCAAAGCTGTGGATGATGGTCTTGTTGTCCGTGAAGTCATTGCTGAAGACAGAACACTCGAAGGCATTTTCAGTCGGCTGATGAAACTGCACCGGGGAGTTGAACAGTGAAAGATTCTCCACAAATAGCTGATGCTCATGATCTTCCACAGAGCCGTTCTCCTGAGGGAAATTGGTTTGCAGCCATTCGGGCAGTCACCGGCTTTCAACTCAATCGGTTAATGACGCGACCTCGCCTTGCTATGGGCCTGGTTGGTGCTCTTTTTCCAGCGGCAGTGATGTTCGCTGTCATTCGCACAGCGCCAATTAATCGAGACATGACTGTTGCAATGATATATGTACTCATTCCTGAGGCTCTTTGTGTCCTAGGGCTTCTTGTAACAATGTGTCCGGTTGTTGCTGATGAGCTTGAGCGGGGAACATGGATTCATGTGACCGTACGACCAGGTGGTCGACAAAGTCTGCTTTTAGGCACATTCGCAGCCGCAGTCATTTGGACAGGGGGTGTTTCTTTCGTAGCCCTTATGCTGACGCTCTTCATTGCACAGCCAACTCAGCCAATTGGACTTGTTGTGATGTTCACAGTTCTCATTGGCATATCCTGCGTTGGGCGGGCAGCCTTGTTTGCTCTTCCAGCGGTCATTCTGCCAAAGCGGGCCCTTATTGCCAGCGTTGGAGTCGCCTTGGTCGTTGAGTATTTTGCCGGTTTACTACCGGCTGTTGTGAATCAAGTTACAGTTAGTTTACGTCTACGCAGTCTGCTTGTTGAATGGATGGAATGGCGTAACGATCTACCAATCGAAATGACTCTTTTCGTCGATGATTATTCGGCACCCGTCCAGATCGTAGCTGTTTGCATCCTTGTATTTATACTCCTTACGACGGCTGGTTTTATTCTCAATCGCCGACAATTTCCACCAAGCGTAGAGAACTGATTGATGGAAAGAACACCCAACAACATGGATGCACCCGTCATCCAAATCGAAGACCTTGTAAAGGAATATAAGGGTAGTGACGGAACGATTATTCGGGCTGTGAACAACATCTCGATGTCTGTTGCAGCTGGTGAAATTGTTGGGTTACTCGGTGCAAATGGTGCTGGAAAAACGACAACACTTCGTATTATTGCAACTCTTCTACGACCAACTTCTGGTCGTGCAGAGGTCTGTGGCCATGACAGCATTACGGACCCTGTCGGAGTACGACAGTCGCTGGGCTATGTATCAGCTACAACTGGTGTACCCGATCGTCTGACGGCACGTGAATTACTCACTTCTTTTGGACGGCTTCATGGTCTTAAAGAAGATGCTATCAAGGACCGTCTCGAGTGGCTTATTACGACACTCTCCCTACGTGATTACATAGATCGTCCTGCGGGAAGGCTTTCTTCTGGACAACGCCAACGAATTTCTCTCGGCAGAGCACTTGTTCATAATCCTCCAGCACTTGTTTTAGACGAACCAACAAATGCTCTCGATGTTGTGGGTTCACGTGACCTGCTTCACACACTGGATCATCTTCGAGAAAGCGGGCATGCAATCTTATTGTCGACACATCGCCTACATGAAATAGAACACAGGTGCGATCGTTTTGTCATTATCAACACAGGACACATTGTCGCCGTAGGCACACGTGATGAACTCGTTGGGAATTCTGGAGAGCTTGAAGATGCATTTTTTCATGCAATTGACGGGGAGGCTCATGCATGAACCATACTGTCAGTTCTCTCTGGGCAGCCTTATCACTCGCTCGTCGTGATCTGCTCGAATTTTTGCGAGACCGAAGAACGGTTGCAGTCACACTCCTTTTACCAATGATCACATATCCATTGGTTGCTCTATCAAGTTCTCTTGGTGTTCGAACGGGACTGAAAACCACAGAAGAACAACAGTCCGCCACATCGGTTTCGCTCGTTCTCAGTGGACCGGAATCTCCTCGTTTCGCTACTCGTCTAGGCATGATCCTCCTCGAATCAGAAGAGAATCCTTCACCGGGATGGCCCAGTGACGTCTTTGCTGAAATTGAATCGGCTGAGAAAGCAAAACAACTGCTCGATTCTGGAAAGGTTGATCTCTGGGTGGATATTCCGGAGGGATTTACGCAAGGACTAACAGAATTCAATACGATTAATCTCACGGCCCATGTTTCAGAACAACACCCTGCAAGTAATAAGACGCGACAACAATTTAAATCTCTTATAGAGACGTTTGCTGAGCAGATCCGTGAGGAACGGATGGAGCGTGCCGGAGTGCCCTTGAGCCTCTTTGATCCGATCAAATTAACATTCGAAGGCAAGGAGCCTCAAGAAGCACTTGCCGACCGAAGTATTATTGCACCTATTTCCGGGGCTATACTCGTCCTGCTTGCTGTCCTCACAATGACTGGTTCTTTTTATCCCGCTATCGATGCCATTGCTGGTGAAAAGGAACGAGGCACAATTGAAACACTTCTCATCGTACCGTGTAGGACACAAGATATTGTATTCGGGAAATACCTGGCCATTTTTGGTGTCACGCTGGCGACCCTTGCAGCAAATGTTATTTCAATCCTTCTCACAATTCTTGTCTCTTTGAGATATTTCCCCGATGGTTCCGCAAATTATTATCTGCAAAATATTGGCCGAGGAACTTTCATCACTCTCTTTTCATTCATTGGCCTCTCTTCTGTAGCGTCAGCGATGAGCCTCGCTGTTACAACCGCCTCGAAAAGCGTGAAAGAAGCTCAAAATACACTCACGCCTGTCATCTTGCTTATCAGTGCACTTGCGGGTGTCGCACTACTGCCTGGTATCAGCACTAACGGCCTTGTACCTGCAGTACCTTTTACTGGCCAAATAGTTGTTTCACAGGATGCCTTAACCCCACCACCTACTGAGCAGAAGCTCACTGATTCAAGCCAAATAGGTCGAGGCTCTTCATCATTTACAATGACCAATCCAATTGCTGGGCTCACGCCACTCCTGATAACGATGCTGTCAAGTGTTGCAGTGACGTGGGTACTGCTTCGTGGAACAGCAACCATGCTTACTGACGAAGACATCCTGTTTCGTGGCCCAGATGCTGCAAGTGGGTTTGGGCGACCGGCTCCTCGAATTGTGCCTGGTGTCATCCACGGTGGTCTTGCGCTTGCCGTTGGCCTTGCGGGGCTTTGGTATGTTCAAGGTATCAGTCCCAATGACATTGTGCTGGCAATTCCTGCACAGCAACTCGCAGTTATTGCTCCTCTCGTCATTCTTCTCTGGTGGCAACGGGTCAATATACAAGAAACTTTTTCACTTTACTGGCCAGGATCCGGATCAAGCTGGCGGTCTTCTCTCGGTGGATTCAGTGCACTGCTTGGTGGCCTCCTGACTGGTGGTGGACTTTTCATTCTTGGTGCTGCCGTCCTCTTGGAACTTACGACTATTGAAATGTCACCAGCAATGAAACAGCTCTCAGAGAAGATACTTTCTCTGATGCTCGACCAGCCTTGGTGGCTCGCCTGGGCTCTCATCGCGATACTTCCGGCATGTCTTGAAGAACTTCTCTTTCGAGGGTGGGTTCTCTCTGCTTTTTGTGGTGAAAAACCTAGCAGCCAACGAATGGCTATCGCTGTTTTTGCACAAGCTATCTGTTTCGCAATCTTCCACCTGCTCCCTGAACGGATGCCACAAACATTTCTTCTTGGCATCGCACTTGGCACAATCGTACTGCTTACGAAAAGCATCTACCCCGCAATACTGTGTCATATTGCAAATAACTCGATGCCACTTCTTTTGCTGTATATGACCGGTATTCAAGACAAGGACTCTCTCCCCGAATCCGTGGCAACCGACGTAGCCACTCTGTCGCTGCCGCCGCTTGCCATTATCGCAGCGGGGGGCGTTGTTGTACTTGGTGCGATTCTTCTTGTTGTTTCTAAAAACCTTCGAGTGAATCGTTCCATAGCCAAGATCGCGGCATTGATCCTGTTGACAGTCTCTTGTTTCTCCAGCAGTCAGTCGAACCGTTTGCTGGCCCAAGAACCGAGAACACAAGACAAAAATCAGCTGTTACGCGTTGGAGTTTTTCCAATGAAGGGGCTTGCTGAATATGTTGGAGAAAAACCTCGTGGCTACTCCATTGATCTTTGGAATGAATTATCGAAACGTATCAATGTGTCCTCCGAGTTGGTTGCGATATCGTCGATTGAAACTCTTTTTCGTGCCACACAGCGCGGTGACATTGATGTGCTTCTTGGGCCACTCGCAATGACAGAACAACGAGAGAAGCTGGTTGATTTCACACATCCAGTTGTGCATTCAGGACTACAGATTGCTGTTTCCCGTGAGCGTGATGGTCGCCTGCTTACAGCTCTCAGTAACTTGATCTCATGGGAATTGGTATCCATTCTTGCTGGAGTGATTGGAACGATAGTCTTGACCGGACACCTTCTTTGGATTTTCGAACGACGCTATAATGCAGAATCGTTCCCGGCTCCTTACCCACGCGGTGCGTGGGAAGCTGTCTGGTGGAGCGTGAGTACAATTATTACTGGTGGCTGTGAAAACAAAGTAATTTCGACTGTTACTGGAAGATTTATTGCAACTGCATCGATGATTGGTGGCATTGTGCTTGTTGCACTCCTCACCAGCACACTCACCACCACCATGACGGTTGATCAAGTAACCGGTACCGTACGGAGCCCTCGTGACCTCTTTGGCAAGACCATTGCCTGTCAAGAAGGTGGTGTTGTTGTTGATGCAGTGGAAGAGTTCGGAGGCACCCCCGTACTCTATCCTGACCTTGAAGAGATGATGGCTGCTGTGTCGAGTGAGGAATGCGACGCACTTGTCTCTGAATCGCACACACTCATGCTTGCTCTGCATACTTCCGATGCGAATGATCTTCGGCTGATTCCCGGTATCTTTGATTCTTTTGACTTTGCATTAGCACTTCCACAAGGGAGCACACTTCGTGAGCCACTGAATAATGCAATCTTACAGATGCGTGAAGCAGGACGACTCGATGAAATCAAAGAGCGTTGGTTCGGGGAACATAACTAGACGAGCACCTCAGAAGCCATGTAAGGTGTTGTGCAAAGAAACGGTGTCACTTTTTATGACGATTACATCGAGTTGAATTCAGCTCCTTGAATTATACGACCGTACGGTACCGTAGTATTCTCATAGAGCACTATCTTTCAGGAGAGCGCACCATGAAAAATTTTCTGTATATTCTGATTACCTTGGTGTGCAACACAGCGACAATTCAAATGATCGCAGATGCTGCTCATCCCAATGTCATTCTTATTATGACTGATGATCAGGGGTACGGTGACGTGGCATGTCATGGCAATCAGGTCATAAAAACTCCTTGCATTGATCAGTTGCATGCAGAATCGCTGCGACTCACAAACTTTCATGTGAGTCCTTACTGCACGCCAACTCGTGCCGCACTGATGACAGGTCGCTATCCTGCTCGCACCGGGGCGTACCGTACGAGCAGTGGCCGTACAATGCTCCATCGTGATGAGCAGACGATTGCAAATATTTTTTCAGATGCTGGGTACGCCACTGGCATGATCGGGAAATGGCATCTCGGAGATAACGCACCGCACCGCCCACAAGACCGCGGGTTTCAAGAAGTTCTCTGGCACCGCTGTGGTGGAGTTGGCCAAGCTTCGGACTACTACGGAAACGATTACTTTGACGACACGTATGAACGAAATGGTGTATTTGAGAAATTTACCGGGTATTGCACAGATATCTGGTTCAACGAAGCCAAAAGATTTGTTGAACGTCATCAAAAAGAACCTTTCTTTTTATATCTCGCAACCAATGCCCCGCACGGCCCCTACCGGGTCGATCCAGAGTGGAGCGCACCATACCAAGATTCGGTCCTCTGGGGGAACGGTGCCAATTTCTATGGCATGATCACGAATATTGATCATAACTTAGGCCTGTTGCGAGAACATCTCGAAGAGTTGGGCCTTGCCGAGAATACCATCCTCATTTTCATGACAGATAATGGCACCTCCAATGGTATTCCAAAAGGTGAACTACCTGCGGGAAGTTTTCACGGCTTCAATGCGAACATGAGGGGGAAAAAGTCAACTGTGTATGAGGGTGGTCATCGCGTCCCCTGTTTTCTTCATTGGCCTGTCGGTGGACTGAAAGAAGGGAAAGACTTCGATGGATTGACGGCTCATCTTGATCTCCTTCCAACTCTTCTCGATCTGTGTGAGATACAGCTCCCGCAGGATCATGACCACGACGGATCTTCATTCGCAGCAAACATTCGTGATGAGAAACTACCGGCACATCGGAATCACTATATTGCACAACTCCATGGTGGTGCTGGGTTTAACCATCCAGAAGAACCATGGGACACATCATGTGTATGTAAGGGACCATGGCGGCTTATAAACGGCACTGAGCTTTATGATCTCCGTACTGACCACTCCCAACAAAAAAATATCGCTGAAGATCATCCAGAAGTTATTACTGAACTTCGTAAGCTTTATGAAGCGTTCTGGAAATCTGTATCACCCCGAATGGAACCGGTTGCTATCGATGTCGGCAACCCTCTGGAAAACCCAACTACTTTGTGCTCGCAGGACTGGTATTTGCCATTTGGAAATCCACCATGGAATTTCAATTCAATCAATCGTAGAGTCCCCATAACAGGACCGTGGCACGTCATGGTTCAACACAATGGAAAATATCGAATCACCTTGCGGCAACTTCCAAAAGAAGCAAATACGCCTCTGATTGCAGAACGCGCCTCCCTCACAGTTGCCGGTGTAACACACGAGGCGAATGTACGCGACGGCTCATCACACGTTCATTTCACTGTAAATCTACCGGCTGGAAAAACTGAACTCATCACACGGTTCTGGAATTCAAATGAACCAGATGGTGGGGCGTACTTTACGGACATTGAGTTCCTAGGGGCAAAACGAGCACCATAATTTAAACTTATTTTTGGGCAGTGACTGTGGTATCTGCCTATGGTTTCGCTCATGCAATGCTTGTAGTTGCAGAGAACCAACGGCTCTCAAAAAGACCAGTGCCTCTACAAGTTGATTTTCTATCTGAAAATCAAAATGAACCATCCTGTCCATTGTATTTTTCACTTTCATTCGCTTTAAATTGTGTACCTGGTAACCGCCGTGAGTGAAGACACCGACAATCAATCTGCTACACACTCTTCTGCATATTCACTCGATGCAAGCCTTGGTTGCATTGGTATCGGAATCGCAACAGCCAGCTTTATTCACATGCTCTCCTTTCCGTGGTGGATGAGCATGATCACCGGGCAGCTACTTCTGGCAGCAACCTTACTTCTTCTGTTTTTTCCACGATCTATTCTTGTCCTCTGTCTTTTTCTTCTCTCCAGTCTCACGTTCTGGTTCCAAAGACTTCACTTTGTGCCAAATCATATCTTTTTTGAAATGCTCATACATGCCTCCATGATAGGTACGGTTCTTGCCGTCACTGCATGCAATTGGAAAAAACGCCTACCATCTGTCGAACTCCGTGCAGCCATTTATGAACAGATTCGCCCTGTCATAATGAGTTCCTTGATCATCATGTATCTCTTCACTGTGCTGCATAAGTTGAATTGGGACTTTCTCAACCCTGCGGTCAGTTGTGCTGTGTCCATGCACAAAGAGCTTGCTGCATCAGTGCCCATCATCCCATCAAGTGAGTGGACACAATGGCCGACAATCATCGGGACGCTTCTCATTGAGCTTGCCATTCCAATTGGCCTCTGGTGGCGCACAACACGGGTTGCCACTGTAATTCTCGGGCTTCTCTTCCACTGGTTCCTTGCACTTCACCCACATGGAGGCATCTATAGCTTTTCCCACCTGCTCTACGCGTTGTATGCGGTTGTTCTTTTTTCATCTCGCGACAATCCATTTAAGGTTTGGCAACGAATACCTAAGGTCGGTGTTCGTGCTGCAAAGTTAGCTGCCGTATTTTTCTTTGGACTTGCCTGCCTTTTACAGATTCGTACATATCAAACTGGTGGCGGCTTCTTAATTGCCAATGCAATTGGGTTTTATGCATGGCTTCTATTCGCTTTGTGGCTGACAGCCACATACGCACCGATGCTCGTTAAGGCTGGCTGGCGAAGTGCACCGGAACCTATGATTCGCCCATTGCGAATCCTCTGGATATTCCCAGCTCTCGTTTTCTTCAATGGGTACTGCCCGTACCTCAGCCTCAAAACAACAACAGCTTTTTCAATGTTCGCAAACATACGAACCGAAGGGACTGGAAATAATCATCTCTTCATGCCTCGACTCAAACTCTTTGAGTATCAGGATGATCTTGTTGAAATTATTGGATCGAATGACCGGCAACTGCAACAATACGTGAAGACGAAGGACCTTCTGACCTGGATTGAACTTCGAAGGATCACCTCTTCCCGGAAGCGGGAAAACCTCTTTGTAAAATACAAGCGGTCGAAAAATCCTGAGGATATTCTTTTCAAAAAGAAAGGTGCACCGGGAGACGCCGAACTCTTGAAGCCACATCCTTGGTACCTCTCACGATTTCTTGTTTTTCGTCCGATCGGTAGACTCAACAAACCAATGCCGTGCAGGCACTAGCATGTCACCATTTGAAAAGACGCATGCCTGAACCTACTTCTTCAAAAAAAATTGCCCGCAGACACGACCTCGATGCTCTTCGGGCCGTCGCAATGCTTCTTGGCATTGTCCTCCATGGATTAATGCCATTTATGCCCGGGTTATCTGTGATTCGTGATACACAAACAGCAGGCTGGGTATGGATTCTCTTTCTTGGCATTCATGGTTTTCGGATGCCGTTGTTCTTTCTTGTCAGTGGTTTTTTTACTGCCATGCTTTGGCAAAAACGTGGTGTGCAAAGCATGCTCCGGCAACGAAGTGTGCGAATTCTTTTGCCATGCCTCCTTGGTACTATCACCATCGTTCCACTCGATAGTTACGTTGGCAGGTGGGCTACCAATTACGGCAAGAGAATTGCAGAGAAGAAGCAGACGGCTGAAACCAAGAAAAAACCAGACAACCTCTACGACGCCATTCGCCGAAGTGACTTTTTGACGGTGAAGTCGTTTCTTGACAAAAAGAAAAAGAAGGTTGATATCAACACTCCTGATCCAGAGTTCAAAATGCCACCGCTCCACATTGCTGCACTCTTCGGTAAAACCAAAGTGGCTGAACTTCTTTTGAATCGAGGTGCGAACGTTCAACAACGGGACGATGGTAATCGTACAGCACTACATGGTGCCGCCTTCCTTGGTCGCGTGGGTGTTGTCAGGCTCTTACTAGATCACGGCATCGATGTCAGTGTTCGGGGAGATGATGAT